>JABCZW010000023.1 GCA_013289475.1 Bacteroidota bacterium | reverse complement strand
GATGGTAAGAATTTCCGGTTTTTTACTTATAGGAATTATATTTCCTGTCTTTTCCTTCGCACAATATAATGATAACGGGCAGACTACTATTGTCCCTGCCGTCAAAGATGAGTTTTATAAGTACTCTGTACAGGCCGGTACCGAAATTACATACGCTACTTCAAACCATGCATTGGTGTTAGATTTTCCTAATGGTGTTTATGCCGCCAATGTGGCCGTTGATGCGTCCATAACAAAGCGTTTATATATTGGCGCTGAATTTTATGATGATCAGTTTGCAGTATCGGTTACACGTTATTCTGCTATTAACCCCCGCCTGTTTTTATATATGGGTGGCTTGCGTGTAGGGTATCGCTCTGCCACGGGAAACGATTTTTTGTTTAACGCTTCTGTAACTGCCGGTCCTGCTTTCATAAGTTATACCGATGTAACACTTGTTAGCCCTCCTAAGGGAGGCTTTAACCAAAAGAGCCAGTTTGGGCAATTAATGATATCGGAAAACTATAGGGTAGCTGAGCAATTCTGGATTGGCCTTGATATTTCATTTACCTACATGCCTTACCAGTATAACCCCAATTATATTGGCATGAACACACTTTACCCGTTTGTACCTTCCGATTATAATGGCCCCACAACATTTATCGGCTGGGGCTTCCAGTTGTTTTATGTTTTATCAAAAAAATAACCCTTGGCAAAACAATACCATGTTATAGGTTTAATGTCCGGTACATCGCTCGATGGGCTTGATATGGCCTACTGTACTTTTATTGAGAAGAAAGGGAAATGGACTTTCTCTATCAAATCAGCCGCAATGGTTGATTATGATAATAAGCGGTTAAAGAAACTACAAAATGCTCCTAATCTGTCAGGCAACGAATTATTGTTATTACATAATGAGTATGGGAAATATTTAGGTGAACAGGTGGCACGTTTCATAAAAGCAAAAGGTATTAAAGAACTCGACTTTGTTGCATCGCACGGGCATACTATTTTTCATCAGCCCGAAAAGAAAATTACGTTTCAGTTGGGGAATGGGGCTGCCATTTCAGCTGCATGTAATCAAACTGTTATAAATGATTTTCGCAGCCTTGATGTTGCTCTTTCAGGGCAAGGAGCTCCACTAGTCCCTATTGGCGACAAACTACTTTTCTCGGAATATGAATATTGTATCAACCTGGGTGGCTTTGCCAATATTTCGTATGATAAAAATGGTAAAAGGATAGCTTTCGATATTGGTCCTGTTAACATAGTTTTGAATTACCTGGCTGAATTATTGGGTAAGCATTATGATAAAAATGGCTTATTAGCAGCTAAAGGGAAAGCGGATAAAAACCTACTGAATAAGTTAAACAAGCTTAGCTATTATGCTTCAGCACCACCTAAATCATTGGGCAGGGAGTGGGTGGAAAATGAGTTTTTGCCGATTGTAAATAAAACTAAATTAAGTGCTGAGGATAAATTAGCAACAGTTACTGAGCATATTGCAGAGCAAATTGCTCAATCAATTAAAAATCAACCTAAGGGCAAGATATTGCTAACGGGTGGCGGGGCATATAATAAATACCTGGTAAAGCTATTACAAGCTAAAATGCCTAAGCACAAAATTGTTATTCCGGCAGATGAGATAATAAAATATAAGGAAGCCCTTGTGTTTGCTTTTTTAGGTGTGTTGCGATACACAGGGAAAGATAACTGCCTGAGCAGTGTTACAGGCGCTGACAGAAATAATAAAGGGGGAACTATCTGGAGTTTATAAAGAAAAAAAGTTTATAAAGTTTTAAAGTCGTTATGACTTTTTGCTTTATAAACTTTACAAACTTTTACTGTATTCTAAAAGTCGTCGTCGCTGTAAAAATCCTCTTCATCATCATCGAATGAATTCAGGTCGCCGGAAATGGCGTCATCATCTTCAATGATCTCTACTTCAACTTCACCGTCTCCATCCTCGTCTTTTTCAACTTTTTCATACTCATCTACAAACTCCTCTTCGTCATCGTCGTCGCCTTTCTTTTTCTTGCCCGAAGTTTTTGGCGGCTTAACCGCTTTTTTCGCGGCAGTGGCTTTTAATTTTTTTTCTTTCTCCTTTTCTTTTTCAGAAGGAGTTGTTTTTTCTTTCTTTCCTGCACTCTTTTTTGCAGCAGCTTTCACGGGTTTAGCTGCGGCCTTCTTCGGCTTTGCCGTGGCCTTTTTTGCGGAAGAACCTGTCGTCTTTTTCATAATGAATTAGTTAATGTTGGGACGAAAAAAGTAAGATAATAATGCAATAATAAATATTATTTAAACACAAACATAAACAATATTATTTTAAAAAATACGTTGGTATAAGTTAACAGTGGCATGTTCATATATTCCAACCTTTAAACTATTTTAATATACAAGGGTAAAATACTTTAGTACTTTGAATATTCAATCTTCTAAATTATCTCCCTATGCTGCTTCATATCCTTCTCCAGGCACCCACAGTAACAGCCACTTCAACCCTTAATGCAATAGCTGATACAGCCAAGGCTGCTGCTGCTAATTTACCGGTTACTCCTGCCGAGGCCAAAATGAACCTGCTGGAATTGTTAAAAAGCGGTGGCATAGTAATGATACCACTGGGTATACTTTCACTTATGGCCGTTTTCTTCCTGATAGAAAGGTTCCTTTATATAAAGCAGGCAGGAAAAACCAGCCCTAAGTTTACCGATAGTATGAGGGATTTCCTTCATAATGGCAATATTGACGCAGCCAAAACATTCTGCAAGAACACCGATAGTCCGCAGGCGCGTATTGTAGCCAAGGGTTTAAACAGGCTTGGTAAGCCTATTGACGAAATAGAATCATCGATGGAAAACCAGGGTAAGGTAGAGGCCTATAAACTGGAAAGGAACCTGAATATATTGGGTATTATAGCCGGTATAGCGCCTATGTTTGGCTTTATAGGAACCATTTTAGGTGTTATTAAAATATTCTACAATATATCGTTGGCAAATAACATTAGCATAGGCTTAATTGCAGGCGGATTATATGAAAAGATGATAACCAGTGCGGCGGGTTTAAGTATTGGTATCTTCTCATTTATTTCATACCACTGGCTGAATATTATGGTAAATAAAGCCATACAAAAAATTGAGGTATCCTCGATTGATTTTATAGAAATGGTTCAGGATGAGGTTAAAAAATAATAAAGCTGACTTAACACTTTGTTAAAATGAAAATAACGAGAAATAACCGGTTTACAGCACATGTTGAGGCATCGAGCATGAACGATATCATGTTCTTCCTCCTGCTGTTCTTCCTCATTGTATCTACCCTTATTAACCCGAGCGTGGTTAAGCTTACCCTGCCCAGTTCGAAAAAAGCTATGGAAATGAATAAGCAACAAATAACCATAGATGTGACCAAGGATATGAAATATTATCTTAATGGAAGTGCTACCCCAACTTCGGCAGAACAATTAGAGGATGAACTCAGGCCTAAAATTGCAGGGCTTACAGATCCTACTGCGGTATTGAGGCTCGATAAATCATTGACCGTTCAGGATATGGTTGACATATTGCAGATAGGCAGTGACCTGAAGATGAAAATGATATTGGCTACACAGCCAAACAGTAAATAAGTTAAGCATGTCGACAGTAACAGTAAAGCAAGAAAGGAATAATAAGGGTATAGCCCTTATTATTACAATTATTGTGCATGCTGCTATTTTACTGTTTTTGTTTTACTATGTAATTGTTACTCCGCTACCGCCTTATAAAGAAATACCTCCCCCCGAAATTGTTGTTGAAGCTGATTTTGGAAATAATGTGAATGGTACAGGCCATGTAGAGCAGGATAAAATGGGTGATAATAACAATCCTGAAAAATCTACCAGCACCCCTACCAAAGCCACTTCTCACAATAACGCTAAGGTACTTACCAATGATGCTGATGAACCTAGCAATCTAAAATCGGCAAAGATTGATAACAAGAACGCGAAAATAGATACCACCACTCCACAGCAACAGGTAAACCCTGAACTTGCAGGCGTGTTTAATAAATTTAAGCATAGTAAGGGCACAACGGGTGGCGATGGAAATTCAGGTAACCCCGGCAATGCAGGAACTCCTGATGGCACTAATCCGGGTGAAAGTATGGGCACAGGGCCTATTGGTTATAAACTGGCGGGCAGGAAACTATTAAAACGCCCTAATATTAATGCCGATTGCCATGAAGAGGGTACAGTTGTATTGAAAATTATTGTTGACCAGAGTGGCTCGGTTATAAGTGCTACCCCCGGAGAACAGGGCTCTAATACTACCAGTACTTGCTTGTATGGCAAGGCCAAAGAAGCGGCTATGACCACCAAGTTCAGCACCAGCCCCGATGGTACCCCTGAACAGCAGGGTAAAATGACCGTTAAGTTTACGGTTCAGTAAGTACTTATTTAACAGATCCATCTTCTTTCTTTACCAATATCTCCTCCCGCATTCCATCTTGAAAATATTTGTAACTATAAATTGTTTGTGTTGTTGATGGATGCGGGTATTGGGTTCGGGTAGCTTCTGTTTTTTTTATCAGTCTATTCTTCGAATCATAGTTATAATAAATATGGGTGCAATTATTCGTATCCTCTATGCGAAGATACCCTGTAGGGTAATGTATGAAATCAGATAATAAACCCTTTGCATTATAGGCATAAGTATAGGTATAAAACCTTGGCATGGATGTATCAACTCTGCAGTTAGATGAATGTTCACGCCTATAAAGCTGACCTTTATAATTTATTTTGTAAGTATCTAAATCATAACAGTTAGCATCTTTTGGCATATTGCCAGATATAGAAATTAATGAATCATTTTTATCATACTTCTCAAACATATGGTATGCTGCCCCCCATCCATTGTACCAGCAATTACCCTTCGATTTACCTTCAAAATGGACTTCGTCACCTATATTGTTTAATACAGTAACATCAAATCCGCTGGCAGTATCAAAAATAAATTTAAGACCGCTGTATAATTCAGAATTACGGATATATCCGCACCATGTAACCTGGTTGTATTTATTATAAAGCTGGTAATAACCGGTTATAGATTTCTTCTTTAATTGAGTTTCCTCATATTGTTTTATGGTATCGCTTTTAAACAACACAGAGCAGGCACATTGATTCAAGTCGTTCTCTGTAATATTCTGGGCGAATATTTTGGAGCAGCTAAATATGATTAAGGTAACCGGGTATAAGAATTTGCGCATTGCAAATGGAGTTAGTATTTCTTAATTAACTGCAAAAGAAGGAGTTTAGTCTGTATAAAAGAAAAAGATGAGGAACATGTTCTCCACATTCCTCACCTCTTCATGAAAGTTTATTTGGTAATTAATTCTTAATAAACTTAATTGTCTGTGTACTCTTTTCCGTTATAACTTTTACAAGGTACATTCCTTCAGGTAAGATATGTACATCTATAGCTTCTGCACCATTTATTGAGGTAGTGAAGTTCATTACTTTTTTGCCTGTTATGTCGGTAATTTTAATGGTAGCAGGCATAGCTGCGGTTGTATTTGCAGTAATGTAAAGTGTTGCAGCAACCGGGTTAGGATAGGCCGAAACAATATTGTTGTTTTGCAAGTTGTTCAAGCCGGTTGTAATAATAGGGGTTACCGAGATTGTATCTACCTTACTGCTGCATCCACCTGTGCATGAATGCCCCACTACTGAATAAGTTGTAGTTACTAATGGAGATACGAAAAGAGTGTCTTTCGTAGCACCGGTGCTCCAAACATAGGTACATGCACCTGTTACAACTAAGGTATCAGTTGATCCTTCCAGCACACTGTTTTTTCCTGTAACATTTACAATAACAGTATCAACACTAAGTGTAATAATATCAGATGTTAAATCACTGCATCCATCCATTGCTGTAACCATAAACTTATAGCCATTCATAGCCGACATTGCCTTGGTTATATGTAGTGTATTGGTAGTTGCGCCCGAATACATGCCTCCATTACTAACATTGTTAAAGCCTGTGCCTTTATTTACCTGCCACTGGTAGCTCATTGTTTTGGCAGATTGTGTTTTAAGCGTAAATGAAGTATCGCTTCCGGCGCATATATGTGCTGTTTTAGGTTGTGATGCAATTTTTGCCACAGGACATATGTTTACTATAGTTGGGGTACCGAATGCATAGCCGCCGGTTGCAACATTCAAGCTTGCAAGCACGCTGTCTTTACCTGTCATTGGGTTAAAGTTAAATATCACACCTGAATCTACTGCTCCGCCTTGGGTAGTAAAACCATATAGGAGACCGTCAGGGCCCATAACAAAATTACCTTCCGGGTATCTGCCATGGGTGCTGTCGAAGTTATATAGCACGCTGTCTTTATTCTTTACAGGGTCGTAAGAATATATAACCCCATATTGGTGCGTGCCTCCATGCAGAGTCATGCCATAGAATTTGCCGTCAACGCTATCGTACATTACTGAACCGGCAGGGTTAGCGCCAATAGCAGTATTAAAATTTAAAAGAACATTATATGCACCCGTTAAAGGATTGAAATTGAAAAGTGTTCCTGAGTCTGCAGATCCACCTGCATAATTCACACCATACAAAAGCTGATTTTTCTTATCCAGAATTAAAGAGCCTTCTTCCGGATAGAACCCTGTAGCTGTATCAAGTGTTACTATAACGCTGTCTTTACCTGTCACAGGATCGAAACTGAATATGCTACCTCCATCGATAGGCCCGTATTGGTTACCATAGGTCATACCATACATAAGTCCGTTGCTATATGGTGTTAGTTGGGTACCCCAGGGGTAATATGAATCGTTATGCTTTTTTGTGAAATTATAAACGGTGCTGTCGTGGTTAGTAGTAGGGTCAAAACTGAAAATCACACCCGAGTCGCTTGGTCCACCTCCCCAAATCAAACCATAAAACATATTATTGTACCAGGTCAGGTTACCCTGGTATGGCTCCCAGCCATTTACAAGTTCTTTGTATTGGAACCTGGTGCTGTCTTTGCCTGTTGCGGCATTAACACTGAAAAGCACACCATCTCCGTATGTTCCACCATAAGTAGTTAAACCATACAGTAAGCTATCGTTAGGGTCTTGCATAAGAGTACCAATTGGATTTTCCCCGTTTGTAGTGTTGTTGAAAATTACGATGGCTGTATCTTTTCCGGTTTGAAAGTCGTACCTGAAAATAGTGCCATAGTTATTAACCCCTCCCTGATAAGCCGTGCCGCATAATACATAATGCTGGGCATTGGTTAATGTTGTAAAAGCAATTAATAAGCTGAAGAGTAGTCCGGTTCTTTTTGTAGTTCTTTCCATTTTTTTTCTTTGAATTTTTTTGCAAAGGTAAATAAAGTTAAGGTCTCTCATCCAAAAGGATAAGAGCCAAAACTACTTGTAGTATTATTTGTTGTTGGCTACAGTGGTCTTTCTATCTCTTAATGAACTTAACTGTCTGGGTGTTTTTGCCGGTAAGTACTTTTGCAAAATACATACCCTGTGCAAGCATGCTCACATCTATGGTAATTACTTTACCATTGCTTATAGTTGTACTCTGGCTTATCAATTCTTTTCCAGTCAAATCAATTATTTCTACTACTGCATTCTTACCTGTTTCTTGCATATCAAATAATAGGTTCAGTGTATTAACAACAGGGTTAGGATAAAGCGATGTACTGTTGGAAAGCTCAATGCTGCTTATGCCGGTTGGGTTAACAATTACCTTAAAGGTTGCAGTATCCGAGCATCCTTTGCTGTTTTTACCTGTTACCGAATACGTCGTATTTGTTAATGGCGTTACTATGGTTGTATCGCTGGTACTTCCGCCCGACCATACATAGCTTATTCCGCCACTAGCTGTTAAGGTGTCTTTGCTTCCAATTGTAATAATGTTTGTACCGGTTACCTTTATAGTTGGTAAAGGATTAACTGTTATTACCTGCGAAGCATTCCCTGTACATCCCGCTGCTGTACCTGTTACGCTATATGTTGTTGTTGTTATAGAAGATACTATTACATGTACACCCGTAGTGGCATTTAATCCTGAAGACGGGCTCCATGCATAAGTACTTGCGCCACTGGCAATCATTCCAAGAGTATCTCCCGCGCAAATCATTGCTGAGAGGCCAGTAATAGAAATACTTACCGTAGGTGAAGGATTTACCGTCACAATCTGCGTTCCGTTTGAGGTGCAGCCGTTTGCATCTTTAATAGTTACACTATATGTGGTGGTGGATGAAGGATTAACACTTGGTGATGAGCCACTCAAACTGCCCGGCATCCAGGTATAAGTTAGTGCTCCCGTTCCTCCATTTCCTGATGCAGAAAGATTGGTTGGTGTACCAGCGCATGTAGCCTCACCACTTCCGGGCGTAACTGAAAGTGTTGTGTATGCAGGTAATGTAGTACTTGCACTTGTTTTTATTCCCCTGGCATCGGTTACCGTGTAGGAATATGTGCCGGCTGTGTTGACGCCGATGATACTGGAAGTTGTTGCTCCGGTAGACCATGAATAAGTATATGGACTAATGGCACCTCTGACAGAAGCAGTGAGTGTTGGGCCGGAACAGGTTGCGGTATTAACAATAGAAGAGCTCATTACTTCAATTAAATTGCCATATTGAGGCGACTTGCCATTTGCTGCTCCGTTTAAATTAATTAGAGTGGTTAGTGTTCCCGATGTAGTGCATTTAAATACAGTTCCAAAATTCGATGAGCCGCCCGTCTCAGTCATGCCAAATAAGTTACCATCAGATGCCTGCATAATAATACCATATGGTTGTGCTCCGTTTGATGCACCAGCAAAACTTACCAGTGTTGTTAGTGTACCCGATGTAGTGCATTTAAATATGGTTCCGTTACTCGAAGCGCCACCTGTTTGGGTTAATCCATAGAGGTTACCATCAGAGCCCTGAATAATGCCTTTAGGATTCCTGCCGTTTGTATTGGTGAAATTTAAAATTGTTGTAAGAGAACCGGCAAGGGTGCATTGAAAGATAGTGCCATAATTAGATGTTCCTCCATTGCCTGTTGTTCCATACAGGTTGCCGTCTTTAGCTTGTATTACATTTCCGTATGGGAACCTGCCATTCGTGCCGCTAAAACTCACGAGGGTTGTCAGCGTACCAGTTGTAGTACATTGAAAAAGAGAACCCTGGTTAGATGCACCGCCCTGGTATGTCATACCATACAGGTTACCATCGTTAGCCTGTATCAATCCACCGGATGGGCTTTCACCATTTGTGCCGGTAAAATCAACCAATTTTGTCAGGGTGCCCGATGTAGTGCATTTAAAAATAGTTCCCAAATTCGAGGTGCCACCAGCCGATGTCATACCATATAAATTTCCATCCGTAGCTTGTATAAGGCTGCCCGAAGGTAACTGGCCATTCGTACCGTTAAAACTTGCTATAGTTGTTATAGTACCTGTTACTGTATTGTACTTATAAATAGTTCCTGCTCCATAAGTACCTCCGTAGCCTGTCATACCATACAGGTTGCCATCGGTGCACTGAACCAGTCCGCCATAAGGGTTATAGCCTATAGAACTTGAACCTATATAAGCAATATTTGTAAACGTGCCGCTTGTAGTGCAGTTATAAATAATACCATAACCGGCAGGGCCGCCGGAATTAGTCATGCCATACAGTTTATTATCTGCGGCTTCAACAAGGCTGCCTTGTGGCGAGCTGCCATTAGCTCCTGTAAAGTTTACATAAGTAGTAAGCCCGCCAACGGTCGTACATTGAAACATGGTTCCCAAGCTTGATGAACCCCCGCCGGAAGTCATACCATATAAGTTACCATCATTGGCTTGTATAAGAGTACTATATGGAAAGCTGCCATTAGCAGCACCTGCAAAGTTTACTAATGTGCTTAGTGTATGTAATGTTGAATCAAACTTGAAAACAGTTCCGTCGCTTGATGAGCCACCGCCAAAAGTAGTGCCATAAAAATTGCCGTCGCTGGCTTGAACAAGACTGCCATAAGGGTTTTGGCCATTGGTGCCACTGAAGTTTACAAGGGTTGTAAGAGTTCCTGTTGTGTTACATTTAAAGAGCGTCCCGTCGCTTGATGAGCCACCGCCATAGGTCATTCCATAAAAGTAACCATTAGCTATTTGTATGAGGCTGCCATAAGGGTTTTGGCCATTTGTGCCATTGAAATTAACAAGTACATTCAGCGTACCAAATGTGGAGCATTTGAAAATAATTCCCTGGTTAGATGAGCCGCCGGTAGATGCCATACCGTACAAGTTACCATCTTTCCCCTGCACAAGGTTTCCGTAAGGGTAGCTTCCGTTTGCTGCTCCCGTAAAGCTAACCAATGAGGTTAGCGTACCCGATGTAGTACATTTAAAAATAGTCCCCATTCCGGATGTTCCGCCCTGGTTTGTCATGCCATAGAGGTTGCCATCGGAGGCTTGTATAAGACTTCCATAAGGAGAACTGCCATTTGCGCCGGTAAAACTAACCAGTGTGGTAACCATGCCTGAGGTACTACATTTAAAAATAGTTCCCAGGCCCGATGTACCACCACCAAAGGTCATTCCATAAAAATTGCCATCGGTGGCTTGTATAAGGCTTGAATATTGCAGGCTTAATCCAGGGGTATAAAATGGGTATACTATACTATCTTGTGAAGTGAGTGAATCGTGATTAAAAATAACTCCTCCGTTACTATCGCCACCCTGGTATGTCATGCCCCATATTCTGCCTAAAGCAGTTTGGGCCTTTGTAAATGAAAGTGATATGACTAAAAGGCTAAGAATGAGTGTGATCTTTTTCATGGGGTTTGAATTTTTAATGTCAGGGAACATTTTTATTTAATAAGTGATTTTTTAATTGAATGGGTTTAAGTATTGTGGTTAAAAACGGGGCAAAAATATACTTTTTGTTGAAAGAAGGCTATATTATTTATTGAAGCACTAACACTACATGGAGTGAAGAACCCAAAATGCACTTACATTTGCAGGGTAAAACATTTACAATGAAAATATCTTACAACTGGCTCAAAAAATATGCCGCTATAGAGTTGCCTCCTTCTGAAGTTGGCCGCTTGCTTACCGAAATAGGTTTAGAGGTAGAACATGAAGAAGATTTTGAATCTATAAAAGGCGGACTTATCGGCCTGGTTGTGGGGGAAGTAAAGACCTGCATTAAACACGCTAATGCCGATAAGTTATCTTTAACTACTGTTGATGTTGCTGGCCCTGCTTTATTAAATATTGTTTGTGGCGCAGCTAATGTTGCAGTTGGGCAAAAGGTAATTGTGGCAACCGATGGTGCAATACTTTACCCTTATACAGGAGAATCATTCAAGATAAAGAAGAGCAAGATACGCGGCGAAGCATCGGAAGGGATGATTTGTGCGGAAGATGAAATAGGTTTAGGCGCCTCACATGCCGGTATTATGGTATTACCGGCAGATACAAAGGTTGGAATGCCTGCATCGGAATATTTTAAGATATACAAAGACACAGTATTTGAAATTGGCTTAACCCCTAACCGTGCCGATGCTATTTCGCATATAGGTGTAGCCCGAGATTTGGTAGCTGCTATAAATATCCGTAACAAGCCTGCTCAGCCATTGTCATTATCGGTGCCTGAGGCAGGTAAGTATAATGCAAACGGTAAGCTAGATATAACGGTAACCATTCAAAATCCCGAGGCCTGTAAAAGATATTGCGGTATTACCATTAGCGGAATTAAGGTTGCTGAGTCTCCACAATGGTTAAAAGATTCTTTATCTGCTATTGGCTTGCGCCCGATAAATAACATAGTTGATATAACCAATTATGTTATGCATGAAACGGGACAGCCTTTGCACGCATTTGATGCTGATAAAATTAAGGGCGGTAAAGTAATAGTGTGTAAAGCCAAAGCAGATGAAACAATTGTTACGCTCGATGGAACAGAACGTAAATTACATACTGATGATTTACTTATTTGCAACGAAAGCGATGCCATGTGCATTGCAGGTGTTTACGGAGGAATAGAATCGGGAGTAAAAGAAAATACAACAAGAGTATTTATTGAGAGTGCATACTTCGAGCCTTCGCACGTTCGTAAGACTGCCCGCCGTTATGGCTTGCATACCGATGCTTCTTTCCGATTCGAAAGAGGTGTTGATATTGGAAATACACCTTATGCTATGCAGCGCGCCGCTGATCTTATTATAGAAGTATGCCCGGGTGTAACAGTTTCAACAGAGCAGGATGTATACCCGGTAAAGGCACAGGAAAGACATTTAGATTTCTCTCCATCTTTTGGCAGGAAACTTTTAGGCCACGATGTGAGCGATAAAGAAATAGAAAGTATTATACAGAATGTAGGTATAAGTATTATATCTAAAAATGGAGAGAGCTGGAAGTTAAACCTTCCGACCTACCGTATGGATATAGCTGTTCAGGCTGATATTGTAGAGGAGATAGCACGGTTTTACGGCTACAACAATATACCTATACCTGCAACTATAAAACTACCAATGGTGCATAGTAAGGGTATACAGGCAGATAAAGTATTTGAAGAAATAAGTATTATGCTTACCGGGAATGGTTTTACCGAAATAATGAATACTTCCCTTACTTCTTCAAAGTTTGGTATGGATTCTTCTGTGGTAAGGTTAGCAAACCCGCTTAGTTCAGACCTTGATGTATTGCGCAGCGCTATGCTCAATAACGGGCTTGTATGTATTAACCGCAACCAGAACAACCAATGGGCCGATTTAAAACTGTTTGAATTTGGGAGAACATATACCAAGAACGAGAAGGGTTTTTCTGAAGAGGAGCATTTGTCTTTTTGGGTAACCGGAAACAAAACCGCTGAATCGTGGAACGCAAAACAAAAACCTGCTGATTTTTATTTCCTTAAAGGCTTTGTTGGGCAAGTACTTGAAAAGGTAATTGGAAAGGTAAAATGCGAGGAAGCTGTAATAATTGATAACATTTATTTTGCTGCAGGACTTACCATATCAGCTAAAAATAAAACATTGGTTACTTACGGAGAAGTGAGTCATACTGTTCTTAAAAACCATGATGTGAAAGGAGAAGTATATTACGCCGATTTTAACTGGAAGAATATATTGAGTCTTATACCATCTAAGCACGATATTAAAGAGATTGTAAGGTTTCCACTGGTATCCCGCGATCTTGCTTTGGTTATAGAGAAGAACGTGCAATTTGCCCAATTGAAACAACTGGCATATCAAACTGAAAAGGAATTACTGAAAGAAGTATCGGTATTTGATGTGTATATGGGCGATAAGGTAGAGCAAGGAAAGAAATCGTATGCCATAAGGTTTTTACTCCAGAGTGAGCACAAGACCCTTACCGATAAAGAAATAGATAAGGTTATGGAGAAACTGGTTAAGGTTTATGAAGAAAAAGCAGGTGCTACGGTCCGTACTAAATAGGGCTTCATCTTTTCTTCATTTTCATGCTGTAATATTGCATAAACAATATTCAATTACCATGAAAAAATTCATCGCCATTATCGCAATTGTAGGTTTTGCAGGCAACCTTTTTGCGCAAAATGCACCTAAAACAGCTCCTGCTGCAACATCAAAGACTGAAAAGAAAGAAGGCAAAAAGCATCACCACGAACACAAAGGTGATCACAAGAGATAATTCAGTTTATTGATTCAACGAAACAGGGGGAGCCGATGAGGCTCCCTTTTTTATTACCATTTGGTTATGGATAATATCGGTGCTATAAGTTTGAATTACGGCTTTAAGTAGCATAGCCATGGAATCTCTTGTCATTGGCTTTTCCTTCACCATATTATGTGTCAGCATACTATCCTTCTGGTAATTGTATAAAGCTGTTATGCGGGTACCTTCCATTTGCAGGCAGTATGGGTTTTTACAAACCTGGTACACATCGTTTATGTAGTTAACGGCAAAATGGTCCGAGGTTGAATCGAATGCATTGTTGCCAAAAGCAAAATAAGGTTTAGGGTAATTTAAGTAACCTAATATAGTTGGCATAATATCAATCTGCTGAACGGTAGTATGCGACCGTCCCTTGAGATTAGAGTGGGGCATGTAAAAGATGATAGGCAGTTCGTACATACCAACACGGTTAGAATAGTAAGCGTCTTCGCTAGGCCCTGCGTGGTCGGCTACAAACACAAATAAAGTACTGTCATACCATGGCATTTTCGAGGCCGTCTGGAAAAACTCTTTCAATGACATATCGCTGTAACGTACACACTTTAGTATCTCCATTTCCTGGCCTACACGAGGGAACTTGCTTTTGTATTTATCGGGTATGTTGAAAGGGTGATGAGAAGAGATAGTAAATAGTGCAGCATAAAAAGGTTGATGGAGGGTGTCTAAGTTTTTGGCGAAATATTGGAAATAGGGCTCATCCCATATTCCCCAAACATCCATGTCTTTATCGTTATTGTATTCCTTGCGCCCGAAATAATATTTAAACCCTGCCTTTTTGCAATACTTGTCGAAGCCCATAGTTCCATTTATACCGCCGTGGAAAAAAGCAGTCCGGTATCCTTCTTTGCTAAGTAAATTTGCCAATGTATTAATAGTGTCTTTATTGTATTCCGAAGTTATATAGGGTTCATCCATCCATGTAGGAAGCCCTGCAGTAACCGAAGGAATGCCTTCAATTGATTTTTTTCCGTCAGAAAATGCGTTGTCGAATATCAGGGATTGCGAAATAAGTGAATCGAGAAAAGGGGTATATGTTTTATGCCGGTTATTGATGGCTCCAATATATTCTTTCGAAAAACTTTCGAGTATAATGGTAACTACGTTATACTTTCTGAAAGTTCCGCCTGTCGGCAGTTTGTAGGGTGAATATATCTTATCGAGGGTTTCGGGAGTAAAGAAGTTGTGTTCTTTAAGAGGAGGCTCGCCGAAGGTTTTAAGAATACTGAAGGGAGTATTTAGTAGCAGAGGAATATCATGTACAGGGGCATAGTATGATGCATCCAGCAGGGTAAGGGGTTTCTCCTGCCAGCCTCCCCTGAAGCCCAACACAAATACACTCGATAATACTATGTAATATGAAACTGAAGTGGCTACGTAATTTTTTGTGTTTACAAAAGCCTTTTTTCTTTCGGTGTAAGTGTAAAGAATATAGGTTAACAAAACCATTAATGCCCATAGTATTAAAACGTACCAGTAGTCTTTAATTACACTTGGCATTACGTCCGTAGAATCACTGCCAAGGCTGAGGAATTTAAATATATCGGCCGTAGAGCGTTTATATACAAACGGTAAAAAAACAGAATCGCCGAATTGCATAAAAATGGCAATGCCGTTAATTACCATAAAAACAATTTTAAGGACACTGCGGCGATAAACACTTTCAATACGCCCGAAGGGAAGAAGGCTTAAAATAATAAATGGCAGGTTGGTCATTATAATAGCAGGTATATCGAACCTTAGCCCTATAAAAAGATAATAAGCAAACTTGCTTGTGCTTACCGATGCAAAATAATGATGATTGTAAGCGAAGTAAAATACCCGGCACAGTTCATACGGAATGAACAGCAGCAATAGTCGCTTAATTAATGTCCTACAGTAAAGGGGTATATTTACCATATAAGCATCAGTGCCGTGGAGTTATTGAAAGTTATTTCATTTCATTGAGTACCTGTGTGGCCTGGAATAACTCATGGTCTTTGGTAATTAGGCCTAATCGCTGGTTTTCTGTTTTTGTTTCCGATGTATCACTCCTCATCTTTTGTGCTTCCTGTCCAATCGGGTAAATTAAATACGAATTGGAACTGCTTGCCAATGGGGTTTGTTTGTCACCCATATCAATTTTTTTAGTAATTGGCTTCCCATCTGGACTTAAAACGGCAGCTCCGGGAATGGCCTTGCCAATTGGTGTGAATTTTTTGTCGGTCTCAGTCAATTGTTTCTCTTGCTTGCGGTACTCTTCCAGGTTTAGTGTGTACATGGTTTTATCGTGCCTCTTTTTGTACTCCAGGGCCTCGTCATGTAAAAGCTCGAACACTGAATCATTCTCGGTGCGTTGTACAAAATCGCTCTGCAGCTTCTGTATATCAGGGGCATTGTTCCAATAAGTATACTGTGCAGGTTTTATTTTGTCAGAAATGATAGGGCAATCTTCATCCTTTTCTTTCGGGTATAAATATTGGTATGCATCAGGCATTGGGATATCAGGCGTTACACCATCTTTTTGTGTAGTACCGCCATTAATACGGTAGAACTTGCTTATGGTGATCTTTACCTTACCTAAAGGAGAAAGGTCCTTAAATTGCGGGTTGATATAATCATCGAGGTTGAACATTTGCTGTACGGTACCTTTACCATAGGTTTGTGTGCCCATAATAATACCGCGTTTATAATCTTGTATAGCCGCTGCAAATATTTCCGATGCCGAAGCGCTTCCACCATTAACAAGCACCACCATAGGGCCTGAAAACGCAACGGTAGAATCGAAATCGTTCATGGTTTGAGCATTCTGGTCATGGCCTTTTACCTGCACTATTGGGCCGGTAGGAATAAACAGACCAACCATTTTAACAACGTCCTGTAAAGAGCCACCACCATTATCACGAAGATCCATTACGAGGCTCTGTGCACCGGCAGTATTCAATTCTTTTACCAATTGCTTTACATCCTGGTAGCATGTTCTCGAGCCTGAGCCCTCGTAGTTGGTATAGAATTCAGGTAAACGTATGTATCCAACCTTTTTGCCATTTTCTTCAATAATGGCAGCATGGGCGTAAGTTTCTTCCAGGTGTATTACATCACGTACGAGTGTAACTACCTTAGTTGAATTATCAGGTTTTTTTATGGTAAGCTTTACTGCTGTTCCTTTTTTACCGCGTATAAGTTGAATGGCTTTATCAATTCGCATACCCTGTACGTCAACAGGGTCGCCCGTTGCCTGTGCAACCTTTATTATAACATCACCTTCTTTTATCTCGCCATTCTTCCAGGTAGGACTTCCGGGTACTACACGGGCAATAGTAATGTTACCATTCTTTTCCAGCAATTGGGCGCCAATACCTTCTAACTGGCCCGACATAGTTATATCAAAATTCTTGCCTTCATCGGGTGTAAAGAATTCGGTGTGAGGGTCAAACGCATTGGTAACACAATTGAGGAACGATGAAAGGCGTTCCGGTTCGGTTTCGTTGGCAAAGTTTGAGAAGCCGACGCGGCTATCCTCAAGCACTCTTTTGCGGGCATCTTTCTCCAGTTGTTCGTATGGAAGTATTTTAACTGTTGTATCATTTTCTGCCTTTGCTTTTTCCTGTTTCTTCATGGTTTCGGCAAGGCGAATCATTACCTGGTATTTCAAGTAGCGCCTCCACTGGTCATGCAATTGATCAACATCTTTTGCATATTCCATTTTAAGTGGGTCAAGCTGAACATTTTCATTTACTGAAAAATCCATAGGCTTTGCCAGGGTAGCAATTGCAAAGTTTGAATCTTCGGCTCTGCGCTGGTTGTAGATAGAATTAACCAGATCGTAAAACTCAAAAGTGCCTGCACTTAATTCATCGTCAATCTTGTATTCAAATTTTTGAATCTGTTCCATATCGCCCTTGGTAAAGAAATCTTTACTCTCCAGGCGCTTGAGGTACATTTTATATACACGCTCCGACAGGGTATCATTAAAGTCAAGCGGGCTATAATGCATATTTTTTAAACCCGACATCATCAGGTCGAGGGTGGCTTTTCTTTTGTCGCCGCCTGTAGGTTGGCGCAACACAGCGCATACTAGTAAACCTGCGGTAAGGGCAAGCAATATGTATAAGGAAAGCCTTGTTCTGTTCATGAAGTCTATTATTCTTTTCATAATGGCAAAGATACTGAATTTACCTAGGGCTATGGGTTATCCTATCTCATAAAAGATGTTAAATATTAACAGGGTATTGTTGAGCTGTAAATAGCATGTTTTGCGGATTGAAAGGAATATTTTTATATTAGTTAAATGAAATCCACCGAAATAAAAACAGATACCTGTATTGTAAGTAAAGACAAGAACGGTATTATCCATAAAACAGTGAAGCCCAAGGCTCACCTCGATGCCTATCATATTAAGGAATCGGATGAGATTGGGTTTAAGTTAGCTGGCGGTAAAAAAGCTCTTATATTGTATGATGCCCGCCCTGATTTTACGCTTACCCATAATGGTATGGAGTATTTGCATAAGCATTTGCTGAGTAAAAACCGCATTGCATCAGCTATAGTATCTGATAAACCGGGTATTAAATTGTTGGGCGATTATTTTAAAAACAGCAAACCCGGCAGCCCGCAGATAAAAGTATTTAAGACCATGAAAGAGGCCATGGCCTGGCTTATTACCTTTAAGGATGGCGGTCGCGGGGTAACGAAAGAAGAGTTAAGGAACATACATATACAGCCTAAAAAGAAACCCGCAGAGTTAAAAAGACCCGAGAAGGTTAAGCCTAAAGAACCTATACATGGCTCAATTACTACATGTATAGCACAGGTAGAGGTAGATAAAAATAATATTGCCTATAAGCGTATACTGCGCGATGCACATGTTGACTTACCCTCCTTACAAAAATCATTTAAAGAAACGGTTAGGTTTTTAGGACAGGAAAAAAGATTGATGCTCTATGACCTGCGCCCGCATTTTACCATAACCGATGATGCGCTTGAATATGTAGTAGATGAAATTATGGGTGGCCACGGCATTGCTACTGCTGTAGTTGCAAAAACTATAGGAGTATATCTTATGGCTGATTATGCCATCAAGATAAAAAAGATAAAATCGCCGTTAAAGGTTTTTACCGATGAGGCTGATGCATTGAAGTGGTTGGCTAAGCAGAATAACTAAATCACCACGTTCACAATCTTATTTGGTACCACAATAATTTTCTTTATCGGGCTATCCTGGATCCATTTTTTAGCATCCTCAGTTGCCAATACTTCTTTTTCAATCTGCTCTTTGGTTAAAGTCAAAGGCAGCTCCAGCATAAAGCGGGTTTTACCATTGAATGAAACAGGGTAGGAGAAGGTGTTCTCTTTCAGGTATTCTTCATTAACAGCAGGAAAGCTTGTCTTTAAAATAGAGGTTTTGTTTCCAATGGCTCTCCATAATTCTTCTGTAATAAATGGTGCAAACGGAGATAGTACCACCAATAAAGGTTCCATTATTTCGCGCTTATTGCACTTCAATTCATTCAGCTCATTCAGGCATATCATAAATGCACTTACCGATGTATTGAACGAAAGGCGTTCGATATCTTCTTTTACTTTTTTAATGGTGCGGTGCAGTATTTTCAATTCTTGTGACGTAGCTTTTTCGTTTGAAAGCGCTAATCCGTTATCATTATAGAATATCCTCCACAATTTCTTTAAAAAGCCATGTACGCCGCTAATACCCTGTGTGCTCCATGGTTTGCTTAATTCAATAGGGCCCAAAAACATTTCGTACATACGGAATGTATCTGCTCCATATTGATTAATCATATCATCAGGATTGATAACATTCCACTTTGACTTTGACATTTTTTCTACTTCACGATGAGCGGTATAAGGTGTATTGTCATTTGGGAAAAATTCAGTTACCGCATCCTCATTTGTTGTCAACCACTTCTCTTTGAGCCTTTGTTTGTCAATTTTATTGTTTTCTGAAATTTCCTCAATTGGAATGCGATTAAATTTAAACCAGCCTCGATTTGTATCTAATTCGATATCATAATCTTTTCCCCTGATTAAATCAAGATAGATAGGATTATTACGCATAAAAGAATCAATATAGAAATTTATTAATTCGGTTCTTTTTTCTAAATCAGTACCATTCCATAATATATCGGCCGTTTCTTTTGAGACGTATATGAATGGTATTTTGGTATCTCCATTTTGTAATCTTTGCCCTTTGGATGATAATATATTCCATTTGAAAATTTCTATATTAATATGAATTGTGAATGCCGAGATCCCCTGTATCATCCCCTGGTTCACCAGCTTTTTAGCAGGTTCAACAAAAGGCAGATAGCCATAATCGTAAAGGAATTTTGTCCAGAAACGGAAATAAATTAAATGGCCCGTAGCATGTTCTGCACCGCCGACATATATATCAATATTCTACCAGTATTTTATCGCATCTTTCGAAGCAAATTCTTTGTCATTGTTTGGGTCCATGTAACGCAAATAGTACCACGAACTACCTGCCCAACCCGGCATGGTTGTATGTTCGTAATTGTATTTGCCCTGGTGCTTCCAATCTTGTGCACGAGCCAGTGGAGGATCCCCGGTTTCAGTCGGTTGGAATTTATCAATCTCGGGTAATACCAATGGCAGTTCGCTTTCATTAAGCGGAGTAGGGATACCATCTTTATAATAAATAGGTATAGGCTCACCCCAATAACGCTGGCGGCCAAAAGCCGCGTCACGCAAGCGGAAGTTCACCTTGCCTTTTCCTAATCCCTGTTTTTCTATTTCTGCAATTGCGCGTTTTACAGCATCCTTAACATCCAACCCATTTAAGAAATCAGAGTTGATACACTTACCTTCTTTGCCATCAAAGCTTTCCTTGCTAAAATCCCATCCCGCAGGGGCTTCAATTACTTGCGGTATTGGCAAGCCGAAATGTTTTGCAAAAGCAAAATCGCGCGAATCGTGCGCAGGTACTGCCATTACGGCACCTGTTCCATAACCCGATAATACGTAGTCGCCAATCCATACAGGGACTTTTTTACCCGTGAACGGATGTAAAACATAAGCCCCGGTAAATTCTCCGGTTACTTTTTTTACATCAGCTTGTCTTTCCCTCTCCGATTTATTTTTTGCTGCATTGGCATAAGCCTCAACAGCAACTTTTCTGTCGGCAGTGGTTATTTTGTTTACCAGTTCATGCTCGGGTGCAAGGGTAACAAATGTTACTCCGAAAACAGTATCAGGCCTTGTAGTGAATACCTCAATACTTTCTTCGTGTCCGTCCAACTTAAAACGTAATGATGAACCTTCCGAACGACCAATCCAGTTACGCTGGGCCTCTTTAATGCTATCGGGCCAATCAATATTATTTAAATCATTCAATAAACGTCCTGCATAGGCAGTCATGCGCATGCTCCACTGAGGCATTTTTTTACGTTCAACAGGGTAGCCGCCACGTTCCGATACGCCATCTTTTACCTCGTCATTTGCTAATACTGTGCCAAGTTTCGGGCACCAGTTTACCATAGCTTCATCTAAATATGCCAAACGGAAGTGCATCAATGTATCGCTCTTTTCTTTTTCCGAAAATGCTTTCCACTGCTCTTTGGTAAATGCTTTTATATCGTCATTGCCTGCGAAACCATTGCTCTCAAAGGATGCAATTAATTCTTCAATAGGCTCTGCCTTGTCTGTTTTGGTATTGTACCATGATTTAAACAGCTGCAGAAATATCCACTGTGTCCATTTGTAATATTTTGGGTCGGTAGTATCCACCTGGCGGCTCCAATCGAATGACAAACAAATTTTATCTAATTGCTCTCTATATCGTTTGCTGTTTATTTCAGATGTGATCTTAGGGTGCTGACCGGTTTGTATGGCATACTGTTCGGCAGGTAAACCAAATGAGTCGAAGCCCATAGGGTGCAATACATTAAAACCGCTAAGCCTTTTAAAGCGTGCAAAAATATCGGATGCTATATAGCCCAGTGGGTGGCCAACGTGCAATCCTGCTCCTGATGGATACGGGAACATATCAAGTACATAATACTTAGGCTTTGAAAAATCATTCTCTACCCGGTACGCTTTTTCTGCTTCCCAGTTTTTATGCCATTTTGCTTCTATTTCGCGGAAGTTATAGTCCATATTTATCTGTAGTATATAATGCTGGCGAAGTTAGGAAAAAGTACCTTTCTGAAGATCTTTTGCCCCAAACCCCTAAAGGGGCTTTGAGTGTTATGTGAAAGTAATTTTGCTTCAAAGCCCCTTTAGGGGTTTGGGGCTGATGAAATTCAGTGGAAAATTAATGTAATTGGTAGTTCTTATTTTATCTCCATCTCCAATTGGAAAGGCTATAAGCAAATGTTAGAAATACTACTACTAATAAAATAGTAATGAGTGCTTGTAATATACTTAAGCGCCAAACAATTTTATATTGCCTCATCTTTTTTAAATTTAAAAGAACCCAAAGAGTAATAATTAATTGGTATGGCATGAAAATAATTTCGATAGTATGACTAATAACCAGCTGCGTTTTAAGACTAAACGCATTATAAAGGAGGCCATCCGGAAAACGTTGAAGATATGAATAAGGCAATACTAAAAAGTACATAACTAACCCTATTGATACTAGTACTAAGGTTAGTTTATCTTTTTTAATAATTTTCAATTTGAATTCAGTTGAACTTATATGCTAAATTACTAAAAAGTAACCTTCTGAAAGTGTTTTGCCCCAACCCATAAAGGGATTTTGCAGTTCGCGTTAGGGATTATTCGTGCCTCGTCTATTGCTATTGAACTCATGAGGGCTTTGCCGTTGTAGCGGTTACCCCGCAGCGTAGCGAGGAGTAATAGCGGATAGCCCGACCCGACGATAGGAGGGGAACGCCCAAGTAAATACGAAACACTTGGTCTATTGCTATTTTCAATACTTGTTTACCTTTGCTCTATAAGGCTTCTGCATGGATAACACCCAATACAAAGAGATTACGGGAATACGGAGCTGGGCTGAAGAAGACCGCCCGCGTGAAAAGCTATTGCAAAAGGGCTCTCATGTATTGTCGGATGCTGAGCTGATAGCCATACTTATAGGTTCGGGCGTACCCGGAGAATCGGCAGTAGATGTGGCAAAAGCAATATTGAAAAGCGTTGACAATAACCTGAATGAACTGGGTAAGCTGACGGTTCGCGATTTAAAGAAATTTAAAGGAATAGGTGAGGCTAAAGCAATAAGTATAGTAGCCGCATTGGAACTGGCAAAGCGCAGAAGGGTGGCAGAGGTAAAGGAGAAAGAAAAGATTGCCGGAAGTAAGGATGTGTATGAGTACTTCCATCATTTGGCGGATTTGCGCAGCGAAGAGTTTTGGGTGATGTATTTGAACCGTGCCAATAAAATTATATCTGGTCAGAAGATAAGCCAGGGTGGTATTACCGGCACAGTTGCCGATACACGATTGATATTTAAAAGTGCCCTCGATCATTTTGCATGCAGCATAGTATTGTGCCATAATCATCCTTCTGGTAATTTGCAGCCGAGCAATGAGGACAAAGCATTGACACAAAAGATAAAACAGGCCGGGCAGTTGCTGGATATAGCAGTGCTCGACCATTTAATAATTTCGGATGCAGGCTATTTTAGTTTTGCTGACGAAGGACTTTTATAAAAGTATTATATGATAAAGATATTGACCGTAATAGGAGCAAGGCCGCAGATCATTAAGTCTGCTGCGTTGAGCAGGGCTATACGTACACATTTTAGCAAGGACATTAAAGAACTGATATTACATACAGGCCAGCACTACGATGAGAATATGTCAGAGGTGTTTTTTCGGGAGATGGGTATACCTGCACCCGATTATAATCTGAATGTAGGTTCGGGTTCACACGGTAAACAGACTGCAGCTATGCTCGATGGCATTGAAGAGATATTATTGAAAGAAAAACCTCATTGCCTGGTGGTATATGGCGACACCAATTCTACATTGGCTGCCGCAGTAGCTGCTGTTAAAATACATATTCCGGTAGTGCATATAGAAGCAGGCTTACGTTCATTTAATAAAGCCATGCCCGAAGAGGTTAACCGTATTGCATGCGACCATTGTTCTACATTGTTATTCAGCCCTACAAAAGCAGGATTTAACAATTTGATAAGAGAGAATTTTAATCCTAATAATAAACCGCCGTTTACGGCAGACCGCCCGGGTATATACCATTGCGGAGATGTGATGTATGACAATACGTTGTTCTTTGCGGAGATTGCAGATAAGAACACAAAAATCATTGATGACCTGAAATTAAAAGGTAAAGATTTTATTCTGCTTACCATTCACCGCAACAATAATACCGACGACCCTGAAAGGCTGAACAGTATTTTAAGTGCATTGAATGAAATAAGCCTGAAGAACAACCTTGATATTATTTTCCCTGCCCACCCGCGTACATCGAAAATGCTTGAGCAGGGGCATGGCAAGAATATTGTAAATGACCTGAAACAGAATAAACTTTTCCATATTGTTCCTCCGGCCTCTTTCCTCGAAATGCTTACGCTAGAGAAGAATTGCAGCATGGTGTTTACCGACTCGGGCGGTGTGCAGAAGGAAGCATTCTTTTTGCATAAACCATGTGTGGTTATGCGTGGTGAAACAGAATGGATCGAGCTGGTAGAATGTGGAAACTCGATTTTGGTTGAGGCAGATTCTAAACGGATAAAAGATGCTTTCACGTATTTTAAAACCAAGAAGGATTATACTTATCCTCCCATATTTGGCGATGGTAAAGCATCGGAGTTTATTTGCAAAGAGATGTTGCGTAATTTTAAAGCATGAGTTCCGACCTTCTAATCTATACGCCTAAAATAACTTCCCGCATAAATTATGCTCTTTCGCTTTTTTTTGAGTCGCTGATAATTACTCCCTATAAGGTAACTACTGATATTGAAGAGTATAAAAATTACAATGGCCCAAGATTAAATTATTCAGGACAGGCGGTGGCTGATAATGAAATATTCATTCACTATAAAGGTTTGCTTTTCGATAATGGAGTGAGTGTGCAGAATATAAAAGTCAGCGAATGGGAAGGTCTAAAAATATTTTACCAATCGCCCGGTACTATGCCCTTTGATGTATTTGCTGCATCATTCTATTTAGTTAGCCGTTACGAGGAATACCTGCCACATGAAGGCGATAAACACGGCAGATTTAAACATGCCGATAGCCTTGCTTTTAAGAACCAGTTTATAAAGCAGCCATTGGTGAACCTTTGGGCAGAGAAGTTGAAAAGCATTCTGCAAAAGACTTATCCGGCCATTATTATAAAAGAGAATACATACACTTTTACGCCCACTATAGATATTGATGTGGCTTATGCCCATAAAGGCAGAAAGCTTTATGTAACCATAGGTGCATACCTGAGAGCTTTATTGAATTTTGATTTCAGGACGATATCAAACAAAACAAAAACGCTGTTTGGTTCGAGGCCCGATGGTTATGATACCTATGATTACCAGCAACAGGTTTTTAAAAAATACAATCTAAACCCTATTTATTTTTTCCTGGCAGGAAAGAGAGGCGATTACGATAAGAATATAAATGTGGAGAGTAAAGATTTTTCTGACCTGGTGAAAAAAGTATCGGGCTTTGCAGATGTAGCTATTCACCCATCATATTCATCGTTGGGTAAAACCGAAATGGTTAAAGAAGAAATAAAGAAGTTAGAAGATAAGTTGGGAAATAAGATCACGAAATCGCGCCAGCATTTTCTGCGCATATTGTGGCCCGATACATTTCGCGGGCTTGCATCATCAGGTATAACCGATGATTATACTTTATGCTATGCAGGTACGGTGGGTTTTAGGGCAAGTATATGTACGCCTTTCTTTTTTTACGATCTGCAAAAAGAAGAAATATTGCCTTTAAAATTGCATTCAAGCGCGGTTATGGATGGTACCTTGAACGAATATATGTTTATGTCGCCTGATGAAGCAATAGATATAACCAAGAAACTTATTGAGCAGGTAAAACAAGTTAAGGGAGAATTCGTTGGTATATGGCATAACGACTCCTTGAATGATAAAGGTAAGTGGATGGGATGGACGAGAGTGTTTGAAACAATTGTAGCTGAAGCAAAGTGATAAAATATATTCTGCATAGCGATATTGATAAGTCGAAATGGGATTCGTGTATACGCAATTCCGTTAACGGAATGATATATGCCTATTCGTGGTATTTAGATATTGCCTGCGGTAAATGGGATGGCCTTGTAGAAGATGATTACAAAAGCGTAATGCCATTGCCAAGGGGCGAAAAATATGGATTCCTGTATACGGCACAGCCTTCATTCAGCCAACAACATGGGGTGTTTTCTACTTCAAAGATCACTAATGAAAAGGTGAAGGAGTTTTTAAAAGCCATACCCGCCAAATACAAATACATAGAGCTTAGCCTGAATACATTTAATCGTCCTGTTACCGATGGTTTTGAAACCGATGAAGGTGTTACACATCTGCTCGACCTTATTTCTGCTTATGACAAATTGCAGTTAAATTACTCTACCCAGACAAAAAGAAATTTGAAAAAGGCAATGGCAAGCGCCCTTACTATTGCCAAGAATGTGCCGCCTAAAAAGATCATTGACCTTTTTAAAGCAAACAGGGGAAAGAACTATAATATAAGTTCGTCGCAATACAGTATGCTGAATACCCTTATGCAAGCTTGCATTAAAAAAGGCCTGGGGCAATGCTGGGGAGTTTATACAAAGGAGAAAGAATTATGTGCGGGCGCATTTTTAGTAGAAAGCAACCGCAGGACCATATTCCTGTTTTCAGGGACAAATAAAAAGGCCTTTGATACTCATTCCATGACTTTTTTAATTAACCGTTATATTGAGGAAAATGCACAGCAAAACCTTACTTTCGATTTTGAAGGCTCAACCGACCCCGATGTGGCAAGATTCTACAAAGGCTTTGGTGCTAAAGAAGCACATTACATTAAAATACGAAAGAACAACCTGCCCGGCCCGGTAAAATGGTTGAAGGAAATGCAGTTCAAGAAAAAGAGCGCCGCTTCTAAGTAAAAAAGCCCAGCGACGAAAGTGCTTTTAATTGAGATTTAAAAATACCTTCTAACAATTGTAAACCAGTTATAATATTAGTATCTTTGAATAAAGAAACTCTGGGGACATTACAAGTAAGATTTAAAACGTTATAGTGCTCATATATATTTATGGTTTGGCATGAGATAAAGCAGATTGCGGGGATTTTCACTCTCAGTACTGTAAAATTTGGTTTCGGAGGAGTGCCTTGGGCAGTCTTTGCCAATTACAATTTTTTTAAGGCCGTTACCATTACCACTGCGGGCGGCGTAACGGGTAGTATTTTGTTTGCTAACATAAGCGAATGGGTACTCGAAAACTGGCATAAATTCAGGCAGCGATACTGGCCGCAGAAAAAAGAAAAGCAAAAATCGATACTCGATAATAAGTTCTTTCATAAGGTAAAAGACAGGTGGGGACTGGCGGGCATAGCCTTTTTTACTCCCATAGTTTTATCAATACCTATTGGTGCCATATTAGCGGTTAGGTTTTACCAGGATAAACAAAAGGTAATATCCTATATGCTTATTTCTATCGTTATATGGGATGTTATTTTGTACTTCCTTTACCACACTTTTTATAATCAATTAGCTCACTACTTTCATCACGCTGCTTAATGGGTATAGACATTCCGGAGAAACTTTTACTACAGACCGTAAACCTGGTAATACTGGCAGGTAAATCTATAATGGAGGTTTACAGCAAGCCTTTTGATGTGGAATATAAAGAGGACCATTCCCCGCTTACCGAAGCCGATAAAATATCGAATGATATTATAAGTTCGGGCTTAAGAAGTACCGAATACCCTTTGGTGCTTAGCGAAGAAATGGCAGAAGTAGCTTATGAAGACAGGAAGGGATGGGAAAACTTCTGGCTTGTTGATCCGCTCGATGGTACCAAGGAATTTGTAAAACGTAACGGGGAATTTACTGTGAACATTGCTTTAATGCATAAGGGCTTACCCGTATTCGGGCTGATATATTTACCGGTTATGCAGACCTTATACTATGCCATTAAGGGCAAGGGCGCTTACCGTATATTAAATGCAGGTAACTATACCTATCAGTGGAATGACCAGTTGGTAAAGGTTGCTGAGAAATTGCCTTTAACAGGCCCGAAGCGCCCTTATACTGTAGTGGCCAGCCGTTCGCACATGTCACCGGAAACAGAGACTTTTATAAATAAAGAGAAAGAAAAACATGGCAGCGTTAATACTGTTTCTGCCGGAAGCTCTATAAAGTTTTGTTTAGTAGCAGAGGGCAGGGCAGATGCTTACCCACGCTTTGCACCAACCATGGAATGGGATTCTGCTGCAGGGCAGATTATTGTGGAAGAGATTGGTAAAAAGGTATTGAATATGGAAACTAACAAGCCTTTATCATACAACAAAAAGAGTCTTTTGAATCCACACTTTTTGGTGACTTCGTAAGAGGCAAGCGTTTTTATTTGCCTTTGACGGTATCTTGTTTTCTTTTAAAAAATAAACAAAGCCCCGCATCATTATCATACAAATCGAGTATTGTAAGATCTAGATAATTCATGTCAATATAGGTTACTCCAACACAAGAAGGAGTTAAATTAACAAGTTCTGGATGTGCTTCCCCAATAAAATATTTTATTGATTTGGAATAGCCTTTAGTATGTGAACAACAAGCAGTATCAGTTATTCTATATGGAAAATAATGGATACAAAATTCTGAATGAGATATATCAATAACAGAGTCATTAGTAATTCGTACTATATGATTAGAATCCTCGATACTTATCCATGTTCCTACTAGATACTTTTTTAACTCCTGTTTATTTTTTATACTTTTCTGATTCAGTAGCTCTCCGTGCTCATTATACCTCATTACTTCTTCTGTATTTTTATTTGTGTCGTAAGAAGTTATTTTCCTGAGTTTGCCATTTGAATCATAATATTTCCAGAGTCCAACTAATTTGTTATTTTCCCATTCACCAATATCTTTAATCTTTCCATTTTCGTACCAGCCTTTCACAATTCCATATGCATCTTTTTGTAAATAATAAAATGGGTTATCATGGGTATGCTTTCCCAAAGTGTAATTATATTCATTTTTAATTCTACCGTTTTCGTACCAGCTGATGTGCCTGAATCGTGGCATGTTTAATGTATCGGTGAGTTTTTTATCTTCTTCTTTAATTTTACTGTCCGGATAAAAATAATAATCCGTACCTGTTCGTTGTCCCATAATATTATAACCTAGGTAATATATTCCATGATTAGTATCATATTCATGATTAGAGAATTGAATATCTATACCATCTGGACATCCATTATTATATTGCACTTGTTCAAATACAACTCCGTCTCTATTCAAGAAATTGCGTATCCCATTAAGTATGACACCATTAGAATCATAATAAAATTCGGAACGCTTATGTTTTATTAAACTTTCAGTATTATAGTATTCCTCAACCTTTATTCTTTTTCCAAGTTTGTAATAACATACTCCAAAGTAATTGAAGTATCCTCCATTACCTTTGACAGTATCTACTCCGTTAAATGGATTACCATTTTTATAATAAAGATGGGTAATGCTATCCTTTTTAATATTAGAGTAATAATCTTCCATTAATGTACATTGACAATTTGAAGATGAGCTAAAAAATATTGTGAGTAATAATAGAAAGATGTTAATCTTCTTCATTTCTTTTATAATGAGTATAAACAAAGATAAAGAACATATTTAATTTGCTTCTGACCTGTTCAAAACTATATCGCTTATTTGAGCAATATAATTAATAAAATGTTTAAATTTGTATTTATTAAGAATAAGGGATATGGAGTGTGGAATAAGTGAAATAACAAAAGGGCATGGAGTTACATATTCCTTAATCCTTACTCCATATTCCTACCCGAAGGGGGGAGGGGGGATAAAAAAGCCCGAAATATGGACACCAGGTGCCAAAAAGGGACAACTAGTGCCAAAAATGCTAAGGTTTTTAGCAAATTGTCACCTGAAAAATAGAAAGGTGACATTAAATAGTGGCAAGGCATGTAATGTGTTGATAATCATTAATATCATCTTAAAAAGTGTAAACTTTTGTAAACCCTAAATTCAATTAAAATCTCCGTGGTTCTTTGTATTTACATCTCAGTGTAACTCTGTGTAAGAAAAAAAATTATAACACAGAGGACCACAGAGTAAAAGCTTTCACAGAGAACCACGGAGAGTAAATAATGCTGGAATTGCAATGAGAACCCAAAATGGTGCTAATATCTGTCAATCTGTGGCAATATCTCGCATTTTCTCAGTATTATTGCAGTAATTAATACATAATCAATGGCAAAATCAGCACTTATAACAGGAGTAACCGGGCAGGACGGAGCGTATTTAGCAGAGTTTTTACTGAAGAAAGGCTATGTAGTACATGGCATTAAGCGCAGAAGCTCAATGTTTAACACCCACCGTATCGACCATCTTTATACCGATGTACATGAAGGAAAGACTAATTTCCTCTTACATTACGGCGACCTGACCGATTCAACCAATATGATTCGTATAGTGCAAGAGGTGCAGCCCGATGAAATATATAACCTTGCAGCACAATCGCATGTAAGGGTATCGTTCGAAACCCCTGAATACACTGCCAATGCTGATGCTTTGGGGACATTGCGTTTGCTGGAAGCTATCAGGATATTGAAACTGGAAAACAAGAGCCGTTTTTACCAGGCATCTACATCGGAACTATATGGCCACGCGCAAGAGATACCACAACGTGAAACCACGCCTTTTTACCCGCGCAGCCCTTATGGTGTAGCTAAGCTTTATGCTTACTGGATAACCAAGAACTATCGTGAGGCTTATAATATGTTTGCCAGCAATGGTATATTATTTAACCACGAAAGCCCTATACGCGGCGAAACATTTGTTACACGTAAAATTACCCGTGCAGCAGCCAAAGTAAAACTTGGTCTGCAGAAAAAACTCTTTTTAGGTAACCTTGATGCTGAGCGCGACTGGGGTCATGCAAAGGATTATGTAGAAGGTATGTGGATGATGATGCAGATTGATATTCCGGATGATTTTGTATTGGCTACGGGCAAAAAAATATCGGTTCGCAGGTTTGTAGAACTGGCTTTTCATGAAGTGGGTATAACCATGGAGTGGAAGGGAAAAGGAATAGAAGAAAAAGGTATAAATAAAGCTACAGGAGAAGTAATAGTTGAAATTGATCCGCGTTATTTCCGCCCAACCGAAGTAGATCTATTGATTGGCGATGCTTCGAAAGCGTTTAAAAAATTTGGCTGGAAACCTAAGCTGACCATTGAAGACCTTGTAAAGGAAATGGTAGCAAGCGACGTGAAGCTGTTTGAAAAGGATAAGTACCTGATGGATGGCGGCCACGAAGTATTGAAGTTTAATGAGTAATAGTTATGGAAAAGAGTGCCAAAATATATGTTGCAGGGCATAGGGGAATGGTGGGTTCGGCCATCATTCGCAAGCTAAAGCAATTAGGCTACAGCAATATAGTTACCCGCGGTTCGAAAGAACTTGATTTAAGGAGACAGGAAGATGTTTTTGGTTTTTTTTCTCAACCGAAAGGCCTGATTATGTTTTTCTGGCTGCAGCTAAGGTTGGTGGCATTTATGCCAATAATACTTTCCGTGCTGAGTTCTTATACGACAACCTGCTTATTGAGGCAAACATTATTCATGCATCGTACCTGAATAAGGTAAAGAAGTTGATGTTCCTTGGCTCATCATGCATATATCCTAAGCTTGCTCCGCAACCACTTAAGGAATCATACTTGCTAACGGGTTTGCTTGAATATACCAATGAGCCTTATGCTATTGCCAAAATAGCGGGTATTAAATTGTGCGAATCGTACCGCTTGCAATATGGCTGCAACTTTATATCGGTAATGCCTACTAATTTATATGGCCCTAACGATAACTACGATTTGAATAATTCACACGTGTTACCTGCATTGTTACGTAAATTTTATTCTGCTAAAATTGAAAACCAACCGGTAGTTACTATATGGGGATCGGGCTCGCCAATGCGTGAGTTTTTGCATGTAGATGATTTGGCTGAAGCTTGTTTGTTTTTAATGGAGAACTACAACGAAGCCGAATTAGTGAATATTGGAACAGGTACAGATATATCGATAAAAGACCTTGCTATGCTTATTAAAAAGATAAGCGGCTATGGAGGCAAACTGGAGTTTGATGCAAGCAAGCCTGATGGAACACCTCGCAAATTAATGGATGTAACTAAGTTGCATAACCTTGGCTGGAAGCATAAGATAAGTTTAGAAGAGGGTATTAATATGGTGTATAAGGATGTGGAACAAATGTCATTCGCTTAAAGCAAATTAGTTGAGAATAAAATTAAATATTGCCCTTACTGCAGTTCTGCTGTTTTTAGTTTCGTTAAGCAATGCACAGCAGTTAAACTTGTTCCTTAACCATGAATATGCCGGGTACTATGAGCAGGCCGTGAATAACCCCGATGCATCTGTGGCAGATAGCAATACCCGGTTACCGGCAGAATATAAGTTTCTGATCCCCGGTAATATTCACACAGGTTTTAAGCCAATAATTCAGTCACAGTTATACAGGTATATGTCCAGTGATTCTATACAGGGGTATATATTTCATGGCCCAAAGCGCTCACTGGTGCACCGGAAAATATTTGAGGAAAGCCTCTTTATAATTCACGATTCATCAAAAAAATTCTGGGCTAGTATTGATCCATTATTTGATTTTGAAGGAGCTTATGATAAAGGGGATTCATCGAGAAAACTGTACCAGAATACAAGAGGCTTTTTAATACAAGGCGGAATAGGAAGCAAGTTTTCTTTCTCCACGTCATTCTTTGAGGACCAGGAAACATTTCCATATTACGTCGACAACTTTATACAGGCCCGTAACACTATTCCCGGCGAAGGAGGAATAAAGGTTCTCAGTTCTACAGTTGCAGGAGGCCAGGGTTCGTTTTATTCTAATGGTTATGATTTCTCCGTAGCGGAATCATATCTGTCGTTTTCTCCTTCGCGACATTTTAATTTTCAAATAGGTCAAGGGAAGAATTTTATTGGAGATGGTTATCGTTCACTTTTGTTATCTGATAATAGTTACGATTATCCGTTTTTCAGGCTTACAACTACATTCGGAAGATTCCAGTATACTAATTTATATTGCATTTTATTAAACCCAAATGCTACAGCAACAGCCGATAGTATTATGCAGCGCAAGGCAGCCAGTTTTCAGTACCTGAGCTGGAACATTACCAACCGCCTCGAATGGGGCGTTTTCCAGGGAATGATATGGCAGGCATCGGATACTTATAACAGGCAACATTACAACTTGTTTTATGTTAACCCGGTTATTGGTGTAAGCGCCTTGAATTATGGTTTTGCCAATAATAACTACAACATTCTATTGGGCTCTACCATAAAATATAAAGTGACTAAAAACTTTATGGCATACGGGCAATTAGTGGTAAATGACATGGGGCCGTCGCAATCGGTAACTAATAAAACAGGCTACCAGTTGGGACTTAAATATTATAACCGCTTTTGCCAGGTTGTGGTAGAATATAACCACGTAAGGCCATTCACGTATATGAGTACTAATGCTGCCGAAAATTATACCAATTATAACCAGGCATTGGCAGATCCTTTGGGGGCTAATTTTAAAGAACTTGTTGCTACAGTAAATTACAGGGTTGGTAAGCATTTTGCCATTCACCTGCAATTAGATTACGCCATGATTGGTGAAAATGGATTTAATGCGAATTATGGAAGCAATATTTTAATGTCGGATACGGCTCAAACCAAAATATTTAAAACTACTACTTCGGTTAGCCAGAACCAAGGTATAAAAGGCCTGCTGAATTATGCCGATGCGCATTTAAGTTATTTAATGAACCCGCGAACGAATATGAATATAGTTTTAGGTGTTACATACAGAGAATTAAGCGAATCAACTGCCGGGTATAACAGCCCTGTTACCATGTTGTTCTATGTGGGCTTCCGAACCTCAATAACCAATCGCTATTTCGACTTTTAGGGATTTTTAACAATAATATGGGCGTTTTTAAGTTTGCTTTTGTAGCTTTGCACGCTTATAAAGATACACTGGCTCAGTTTTAATATGGAAAATGGTATAGATAAGTCTCGGATTCCTAAACACGTAGCTGTTATAATGGACGGCAACGGTCGCTGGGCGAAGCAAAAAGGCAAGTCGAGGATCTTTGGCCATAGAAATGGTGTTAAAGCCGTTCGTGATACCATTGAAACTGCTGCCGAAATGGGCGTTAAATTCGTTACCCTATATGCCTTTTCGACCGAGAATTGGAGCAGGCCAAAAGATGAAGTAAGCGGTTTAATGGAGCTTTTGGTTTTTACCATAAATAAAGAGATAAAAACCCTAATGGAGAACGAAATAGCCTTACAAGCCATTGGTGATTTAAAAAGCCTGCCCAAGGTGTGTTATAGGGAGCTAATGAAAGCCATTGAAAAGACTTCGAAAAATAAACGTATGACCTTGGTTTTGGCGCTCAGCTACAGTTCGAAATGGGAGATTATGAATGCTGTTAAGAGCCTTGCTAAAGAAATTGAAAATAAAAAGATTAACCCTGACGATATTACTGAAGAGATTTTTGAGCAACATCTTTGCACTTCCTCCATACCTGATCCTGAATTGCTCATCCGTACAAGTGGTGAGCACAGGATCAGCAACTTTCTTCTCTGGCAAATAGCTTATTCAGAGCTATACTTTACTGAAAAACTATGGCCCGATTTCAGGAAAGAAGATTTTAAACTGGCTATAGCCGATTATCAGAAAAGAGAAAGGCGTTTTGGAAAAACAAGTGAACAATTAAGCAACGTAATGCAATAATGAAAAACACTCTTAGTAAAGTACTTGTCCTGTTTAGTTTTGTCTTTATATCTATAGCTGCATCTGCGCAGATAAAGCTCAGCTCCGACAGCAATAAATTCGACCCAAACAGCCCTAGAGAGTACATTTTGGCTGAACAACCAACAGTAACCGGTGCGGAGCACATGGATAAAAATGTGCTGATACTTATTTCGGGCTTAACAGTTGGCGATAAAATGACCGTTCCGGGCCAAAAGATTGTAGATGCAATTAAGAACATATGGAAACAGGGGCTTTTTGAAGATGTTCAGGTATTTGTTACCAAAGTAGAAGGTGATAAGATTTGGTTAAACATAAGTGTAGTAGAGCGCCCCAGGTTATCTAGATTTACATTTAAAGGCGTGTCAAAAGGTGAGGCTAATGATTTAAGGGACCAAATAAAACTGGTTAGGGGAAAAGTAGTTACCGATTTTTTATTGGCCGATGTAAAACAACAAGTAATAAAGAAGTTTAAGGACAAAGGATATTCTGACGTAACTGTTAGTATTGATGAGAAACAGGATTCGGTATTATCTAACTCGGTGGTGTTATTTATTAATGTAAAACGTGGAGAGAAAATTAAGATTGAAGATATTTTGTTCCACGGTAATACAGCATTAACCGACGGACAGTTGAGGAGAGCGATGAAAGAAACAAAACGTAAAAGCATATTGTCCATTTTCAAACCTTCGAAACTTATACCTGACGATTATGCCGATGATAAGACTAAAATCATAGCCAAGTATAATAGCAGGGGTTACCGGGATGCACGTATTGTTGGAGATACCATATATAAATCGAACCCGGCGCGTATTAAAATTGAAATTACTGTTAATGAAGGTCATCGTTATTATTTTGGAAATATTATATGGATTGGTAATTCGAAATATAGCACCAAGATACTTTCTTCTATTTTAAATATAAAAAAGGGCGATGTGTATAATGCGTCATTATTAAACGAGCACCTGAATTCAAATCCTAATGGTAACGATATTATGTCGGTATATATGGATAATGGTTACCTGTTTTTTTCAGTAACTCCGGTTGAAACTTATGTTCATAACGACACCATAGATATGGAAATGCATATTTATGAAGGGCCACAGGCAATTGTTAATAATGTTACTGTTACTGGTAATGATAAGACCAATGACAAAATAATAATGCGCCAGATACGTACACAACCGGGCGACCTTTTCAGGCGTTCTGATGTAATACGTACACAAAGGGAGTTATCGCAGCTTGGTTATTTTGACCCGGAGAAAATGAACATTACCCCCACACCAAACCCTGATAACGGAACAGTGGATATTAACTACCAGGTAGTGGAAAAATCATCGGACCAGGTTGAACTTTCAGGCGGTTGGGGCGGTGGCCTTGGCTTTGTGGGTACAGCAGGTATCAGCCTTAAGAATTTTTCATTGAAAAACGCATTTAAAGGTAAAGATTATTGGAGGCCAATCCCAACCGGTGACGGGCAGGAGATAAGTTTACGCTTTCAGGCTAATGGATTGCCATACCAGTCGCTTAATCTTAGTTTTGTGCAGCCATGGGTAGGTGGACATAAACCAAATTCTTTATGTTTTAGTTTGTTCACTACAACCGAAAGTAACGGACAGCCTGATGGTAGCCCTACCAGGCAATCAATTAATATAAAGGGGGCTTCAATTGGTTTTGGAATGCCATTGAAATTCCCAGATGATTATTTTTCTCTTTTGTTTGCACTTAACTACCAATATTATTCAGTTAATAACTATGGTAGTGCGTTTATATTTAGTAACGGCTATGCCACCAGCACCAGTGGTAAAGTTACACTGCAGCGGAATTCGGAAGGCAATAATCCCATATATCCAACCACAGGTTCTAATATTAAGTTTTCTGCCGAGTTGACACCAAAGTGGTCAGAGTGGTTTGGCGGACATGTTAATTATGCTGAAGAAACACCGGAACAGAAGTATAACCTTCTTGAGTTTCAGAAATATAAGTTTACTGCCTCGTGGTACACTAAAATTACCAACCCTAAAGATGCAGATGGTAAGGAAGGGCATGCTGTGGTGCTGAATGCCCGTGTCGGATTTGGCTTTCTGGGAGACTATAGTGCCGGATTAGGGTATTGCCCTTTTAACAGGTTCTACCTGGGTGGCAGTGGCTTAACCGGGTACTCACTGGTAGATGGAAGGGAAATTATTGCCATGAGGGGATTTAATGACGGCTCTCTGTCACCTGCCACAGGTGGTGTATCGATTGCAAAATATACCCTTGAGGTTAGGTATCCAATATCTCTTAACCCCCAGGCAACCGTATATATACTTGCTTTTGCGGATGCAGGAAATTCATGGAGCACTGTTAATCAGTTTAACCCCTTCAATGTTTACAGGTCAATCGGCCCTGGCGTAAGGATATTCTTGCCTATGTTTGGCTTACTGGGCTTTGATTATGGATGGAGGCTGGATGATGTGCCAAGTTCACCCGGCATGCAACGGGGCCAGTTTGTGTTCTCAATAGGTCAAAATTTGGGAGAATTATAAAAAATGCTAATTTCGCCCGCGCATACTCAATCAGCAAAACCAATTTTAATATAAATCGGTCATGAAAAAAATCCTTTTTACTCTCCTGTTCTTAGCAGGAAGCATTATGGCAGCTGATGCACAAAAGTTTGCATACATAGATAGCCAGTATATATTATCAAAAATACCTGAATATAAAGTAGCACAAGACCAGCTTAACCAGCTTTCTATTCAATGGCAAAAGGAAATTGAAGCCAAGTATTCTGAGATTGATCAGTTGTATAAGGCATATAAAGCCGATGAGGTATTGCTTACTGCTGAAATGAAGCAAAAACGCCAGACTGA
>JABCZW010000022.1 GCA_013289475.1 Bacteroidota bacterium | reverse complement strand
GCTATTTATAGTATGTTAATAACCTTTTATGAAGAATAACGCTAAAATAATTTGTTTGTTCACTGAAAATTTTACTTTTGCGAAAAATTAAAACCTGCTAAAGAATGTATTGGACCCTAGAATTAGCATCATATTTAGAAGACGCACCTTGGCCTGCTACCAAAAGTGAACTCATAGACTATGCCATCCGCTCAGGCGCTCCCATAGAAGTTGTTGAAAACCTTCAGGAGATAGAAGACGAAGAAGAAGTATTTGAGAACATCGAGGAAATCTGGCCCGATTACCCTACTAAAGAAGACTTCCTTTTTAACGAGGACGAATATTAAAGCCACCAGCTTTAACTGGTAGCCCATAGCTATATTTATTAATAAAGTAAAGTGGAGAAGCCTCCCGGCATATTGCTTTACTTCGGGCGCAACGATAATGTAAAAACATTACGTGATGCACTCGGACAAAGCGGATCTTGTTTCTGCCTGGAAAATCTTTCCGGGTCGGCTCCCTCGTTTATTGCCGCTTCGGTACTGGCAGGTAATGAAGACAACCACCTGTTTATTTTAAGGGAAACCGAAGAAGCCATTTACTTTTTTAATGATTTAGAGGACCTTATGCCGGGCCGTTCTATTTTATTCTATCCGGGTTTGGCAAAGGGTGCCCAGCGGAAAGATGTGGAAAGTTCAAACCTTCTCCGCAAAACCGAAGTACTTAATGCCATTCGCTCAGGTAAAGGGCAAATAATTGTTGCCCCTGCCGAAGCCCTTTGTGAAAAAGTGGTGAGCAGTGAAGCCATTGCCGAAAATACATTGGAGATAAAAAAAGGCGATAAACTCTCTATGGATTTTGTGGTGGAGTTATTGGCGCAATACAATTTTAACCGAAACGATTTTGTTACCGACCCCGGCCAATATTCTCAGCGTGGCGGCATACTCGATATATTTTCTTTTTCGAACGAAAACCCTTACAGGGTTGAGTTTTTAGGCGACGAAGTAGAATCGATACGTTTGTTTGATGCCGCTACCCAGCTTTCTATAAATGAATTGGATACTATTTCCATTACGCCTAATTTACAGGAAAGCCTTTTAGAACAATCGCACCAAAGCTTTTTAGAATATTTAGAAAGGAGCAAAAAAACTACGCTTTGGATAAAAGATTACCCGCTTGCATTACATAATATAGATGAGGCCTATGCAAGGCTTGTAGAAGAACGTGATACTCCAAAATCAGTTTTACTTTCATCGGATGAGTTTAATGCGCAAAGCATAACCATGCAGCGCATAATATGGGGGCAGAGAACAGAAGGAATAATGCAACACATTTCTTTCCACTGCTCTCCGCAAAAATCGTTTGGCAAAAATTTCGAATTGTTTTTTGAAGAAATAAAACAGAATGTAGAGAAGGGATACCGCAATTATATTTTTACCGATACTGCCGAACAGGTGCAAAGGCTGCATGATATTTTTGCCGAGATGCAGGAAAAATCGGGAACGGAATTTAAATTAGATGATGCGTTAACCCCTATTTTTCTGCCTATTTACGAGGGTTTCATAAGTCACGATATGAAACTGGCCTGCTACACCGACCATGAAATTTTTGGACGTTACCACCGCTTCCGCTTGCAGGATACTTTTTATAAATCGAAGGAAGCACTTACATTAAAAGAGTTACAGGACCTGAAACCGGGTGACTATGTTACCCATATCGACCATGGTGTAGGGCGTTTTGCAGGATTGGAAAAAATTGAAGTGAATGGCAATATGCAGGAAGCTGTTCGTATTATGTATAAAGATAATGACCTCTTATATGTAAGTATACATTCCCTGCATCGCATTAGCCGTTTCACCGGCAAAGAAGGCTTTCAGCCATCGTTGGATAAACTGGGTTCAGCATCATGGAAAGCGCTCAAGCAAAAAACAAAACGCAAGCTTAAGCAAATTGCATTCGATTTGGTGAAACTATATGCCGAGCGTAAAGCAAGAGTAGGTTTTGCATATCATCCCGATACGTATTTACAAACCGAACTGGAAGCGTCTTTTATTTATGAAGATACACCAGACCAGGTAAAAGCTACCGCCGATGTAAAAAAGGATATGGAAACGCCTCACCCCATGGACAGGCTTGTTTGCGGTGATGTTGGTTTTGGTAAAACCGAAATTGCGATACGTGCAGCCTTTAAAGCGGTCACTGACGGCAAGCAGGTTGCTGTGTTGGTGCCGACAACCATTTTAGCATTGCAACATTACAAAACTTTCAGCGGACGTTTAAAAGAGTTTCCATGTAGTATGGATTACCTCAATCGCTTTCGTTCGACCAAAGACAGAAAAGAAATTCTGAAAAAACTTACTGAAGGCAAGATTGACATTTTAATAGGCACTCACCAGATTGTAAATAAAGAGATAGTATTCAAAGACCTTGGCCTGCTTATAGTTGACGAGGAGCAGAAATTCGGAGTGGGAGTAAAAGACAAATTAAAAACACTTCGTTCTACAGTTGATATTCTTACGCTTACTGCAACACCTATACCACGTACACTCCAATTCTCGCTCATTGGTGTGCGCGATCTTTCTGTTATCAATACTCCGCCGCCAAACCGTTACCCGGTTCAAACTGAAGTGAAAGTTTTCAATCCTGATGTTTTTGAGGATGCCATTAATTATGAACTAGCAAGGGGTGGGCAGGTATTTGTGATACATAACCGCATACATAATATTGAGGATATTGCCGGAATGATACGTGAGCTTTGCCCCAAGGCTCGTATTGCAATTGCACACGGACAATTAAAGGGACACCAGCTGGAAGAAGTGATGTTACAGTTTTTAGAAGGGCAAATAGATGTATTGGTTTCTACCGCTATTGTAGAATCGGGTTTGGATATCTCGAATTTGAATACCATAGTTATAAATGATGCGCATTTATTCGGGTTGAGTGACTTGCACCAGTTACGTGGCAGGGTAGGGCGGTCCGATAAAAAAGCATTTTGCTATTTGGTTACTCCGCCTTTTGAACTGCTTACCAAAGAAGCACAACAACGATTAGATGTAATAGAAAAATTCTCTGACCTTGGAAGTGGCTTCAGTATTTCTATGCGCGATTTGGATATTCGCGGTGCCGGTGATTTGTTGGGTGGCGAGCAGAGCGGTTTTATTAATGATATGGGCTTGGAGATGTATCATAAAATATTGAATGAAGCCATTGAAGAATTAAAAGAAGAACTGGGAGAAGAGAAATCGACTGAGCTGGGATTGGCAACCGGGCAGAAGATTGCAGGGCCGAGAAAATATGTCCGTGATTGCCAGGTAGAGACTGATGCCGAGGCATTGATACCTGACGACTATGTACCCAGTGCAGAAGAGCGTTTACGATTATACCGTGAACTCAACAACGCGCAGGACGAAGCCGAAATGGGCCGTTTTGAAAATGAACTTACCGACAGATTTGGTAAAATACCTGCTTCGGTGCAGGCGCTTACTGATATTGTCCGCCTGCGTTTACTGGCGGTTGATTTGGGTATAGAGCGTATTGTATTTAAAAACAAAACATTTATCTGTTTCTTTGTATCGCAACACGATTCACCATATTACAGTACAGATACTTTTGCCAACGTGGTGGAGTACGTTAAAAGACATCACACAACCTGCCAGATGAAACACGGTACCGATAAACTTTCATTGGTTATTTCTCCAGTAAGGAGTGTAAAAGAATCTTTGAAGATATTTGCCGAGATGAAGGGGATACTGAGATAAACTATTTAAAATCTATACCGCACCTATTTTACGTAAATTAGCAGCGTATGAAGATTGCTATTATAGGTACGGGAATTGCAGGCATGGCTTGCGGGCATTTTTTACAAAAGCAAGCCGACATTTTTTTCTACGAGAAGAATGACTATGCCGGTGGCCATACAAATACCATTACGGTTGATGAGGATGGGCAGCCTGTATATATAGATACCGGCTTTATGGTTTTTAACCATGTTACCTATCCGCATCTCACCAAATTATTTGAAGATTTAAAAGTGCCAACATTTGCAACCTCTATGTCGTTTAGTGTGCAATATGTACCCGATAAATTAGAATACTGCGGTTCTGGCTTAAACGGACTTTTTGCACAACGGAAAAATATTTTCAGCCTGCGGCATATACGAATGCTGAAGCAAATCGGGCGCTTTAATGAGGAGAGTATAAAAATTTTGGACGATCCGAATTATGCCAATCATTCACTCGCACAATACATAAAAGAAAAAGGCTTTGGTGATGATATGTTGTGGAGATATTTAATACCTATGAGTTCGGCAGTGTGGTCCACACCCATGGATAAAATGCTCGACTTCCCCGTTCAAACATTGGTTAGATTCTTTTATAACCATGGCTTTTTAGGATTAAATACCCAGCACCAATGGTATACCGTTACCAAAGGCAGCCAGGCATACCGGGAAATAATTATGGCTCCGTTTAAAGATAAATTGAAATTAAACGACCCAATAGTAAAAGTAAAAAAGCAAAATGGCAAAGCCATTGTAATTACAAAAAGTGGTGCAGAAGCTGAATATGATAAAGTAATTATTGCTTCCCATGGCGACCAGGCTTTGAATATGCTTGATGCTCCAAGTACAGATGAGCAGAGGCTATTAAAAAACTTTAAGTATCAAACCAATATTGCAACCCTGCATACCGATGAATCTGTAATGCCAAAGAATAAAAAGGTTTGGTCATCATGGAACTACAGGATGGAAGAAAAGGATGGCAAGATGCAAGCATCTACTATCTATTGGATGAACAGTTTGCAAAATGTATCGAAAAACAAAAACTATTTTGTATCGATTAACGACCCCGGTAGTATTAATACAGGTAAAATAATTAAAACAATAGAATACGAACACCCTTTGTTTGATGTAGATGCAGTAAAAGCACAAGCGGAATTAAGCATACTTAATCAAACCGGTCCGATATATTTCTGTGGTAGTTATTTCCGTTATGGTTTCCATGAAGATGCCTTGAAATCGGCAGTGGAACTGTGTGATACTATTCACGCATAATTTGTATATTTGGTTTAGCCATTCCGAATTAATTTACACCATGACACCACGTACCATTTTCACACTTATTTTAAAAATCATTGCATTACTAATGATTTTGAACTTTCTCGAGCATATAGAAACAGTTATTTATAGAATCCCCCGAAAATCCTTTAATAACGATCTTGCTTTATATGTATTCCTGATATTGCTGTCAGTTGTGCTATATGCTTTTGTTATATGGGCATTACTTTTTAAATCACGATGGATTATTGAAAAGCTTTCGCTTGAGAAACATTTTGAACAGGAAATTGTAATTATTAAAGCCGATAGCACCGCAGTTATACAAATTGCTATAATTGTGTTAGGAGGATTGACATTTATTTATGCCCTGCCTTTGATTTTTTCCAACTCATTTATTTATTTAGAAGGTAAGCAAACAAGTAAGGTTGTTGCCGACTTCAATGTATCAGATTACTTTAATGAGGTTAATTTGAGTCTTTTAATTTTTGCTGTTTGTAAATTAATATTGGGCTTTTTATTGGTAGTCTATAATAAACGGCTCACCTTATGGTTAGAGCGAAAGAGCAATAAAAAGTTGGGCGGTGAACCGGAAAATACTCTTCCAGGTAACAGCGAAGTGCAATAGAGGGCAAACTATTCATCTAAAACAGTACTGTTTCTCAATCTCCGGCAGCTGAACTTACGTATCTTAGTAAAATGAATTCCAGTCTGTATAAATGTTTGGTAATGCATAACCGCCTCGAACCGAAGCGGCACAATTTGCATTATAATGTGTTTATGTTCTGGTTAGATTTAGATGAGATTGACGAGGTTGCAAAAAAATACTGGCTCATCAGTCGCAACCGTTTTAATATGTTTTCTTTTCGTGATGCCGACCATGTGCAGCTTCCGGCAGACAAACCCGATACATCCAAGAATGTAAAAGAACAAATATTGGGTTATCTCGAATCTCAACATGTAAAACTGAATAGCCCCAAAATTTTCCTCCTGACTAATTTGCGTACCATGGGCCACCAGTTCAATCCTGTATCTTTTTACTTTGTTTACGAAAATGATAAGCCTGTTTGTTCTGTGGCAGAGGTAGGCAATACCTTTGGCGAAATGAAACTTTTTTTGCTAAACCATGAAACTTTAAAAGAAAATCAGTTTTTATATCGAACAAAAAAGTATTTTTATGTGTCCCCTTTTATAGAACACGACGTGGAATTCGATTTTCAGCTTACATTGCCTAATGATAAACTTAACCTTCGCATAGATGACTATCGCGGAGATAAGAGGTTCTTTATCGCTACCCTAACCGGAGAGAAGAAGGAACTCACTCAGTTACAGTTGGTATGGTATGCTGTCCGGTTCCCCTTTATAACACTTAAAATTATTGGGTTGATACATTGGAACGCTATGTTGTTGTGGATGAAGAAAATACCCTATCATAAAAAAGAGGCAAATGCTAATCTGCAACGCGATGTTTTACGTAAATATCCCCAAAGCCGGTAATGATGGAAGCTATTACACTAACTGCAAAACGGACCTGGTATGAAAATATAGTGTTGCATTTTCTTTCGAATATGCAGAAGGGTTCTGCCACTATAAATATGCCATCGGGTGAGGTTATTAACCTCGGTAAAGGAAACGGAGTACATGCTAATATTTCAATCTCCGACAGACGTTTTTTTGAGAAATGCGTTTTGTTTGGCGATGTGGGCTTTGGCGAATGTTATACACTCGGTTATTGGGAAACCGATAACATCACCAATGTGATACAGTGGTTTTTATTGAATGTCGAAGATGCTCCATCCATATCTGGTAGTAAGGTAAAGAGTGGCATACTGAATATTTTAAGATTCGTAAACCGCCTTTCTCATATCAAGCGCAAGAATGATATGGAGGGTTCAAAAGAAAATATTGCTGAGCATTACGATTTGAATAACGATTTTTTCAAACTATTTCTCGACCCAAGTATGACTTATTCAAGTGCTTACTTTGAAAAAGAAGAATTGGGATTGCAGGAAGCACAGTTAGCTAAATACGACAGCCTTTGCAGAGATATGAAATTAAAACCCAACGACAGTGTGCTCGAAATTGGTTCGGGTTGGGGTGGCAATGCCATATTTATGGCCAAAAAATATGGTTGCAAAGTAACTACAGTAACCATATCGGAAGAGCAATATAAACTGGCTAAGGAACGTGTTGAAAAAGAAAACCTCAGCGACAGGGTTGAAGTAAAGTTGATGGATTACCGTCTTATTAAAGGACAATTCGATAAGATAATATCAATAGAAATGCTGGAAGCTGTGGGGCATGAGTTTTTAGATACCTTCTTTAAAAAGTGCCACGACTTATTGAAGCCTAAAGGAGTTTTGGCATTGCAGGTAATAACCAGCCCCGATTCGCGTTATGATAGCATGCGTAAAGGAATTGACTGGATACAAAAACATATTTTTCCAGGTACATTGTTGCCATCTATTTCGGCCATTAATAGTTCCATAAACCGTACAGGCGAACTGACTATGATGAACCTGAAAGAGATGGGCTTGCATTATGCAAAAACCCTTGAAATATGGAAAAAGAAATTCAACGAGAACCTTGCTGAAGTAAAGAACCTGGGTTTTGACGATAAATTTATACGCAAGTGGAATTATTACCTGAGCTATTGCGAGGCTGCCTTTGCAACCCGTAACATTAACGTAATGCAAATGGTTTATACCCGCCCAAACAATACTGATTTTTAAAAGATATGAATATTGCAGATATGGCTAAGAAGCTAAAGGTGACGCAAAATGTTTCGAAAGTAAATAAGTTGAAAGTGGGTGATAAGTCTCCTGATTTTTTGTTGAATAACCAGGATGGAAAAACGCTTTCGCTGAAAGATTATCATGGAAAAAAAGTTGTTCTCTATTTTTACCCTAAAGATGATACTCCCGGTTGTACTGCCGAGTCATGTAATTTGAGGGATAACTATTCATCACTGAAAAAGAAAGGCTATGAAGTTATTGGCGTAAGTGTTGATAATGAAAAATCGCATAAAAAGTTTGCCAATAAGTTCAGCCTGCCATTTAACCTATTGGCTGATACCGAGAAAGATATGGTAGAAAAGTATGGCGTTTGGGGTGAAAAAATGCTTTTTGGAAGAAAGTATATGGGCATTATACGCACCACCTTCATTATAGATGAAAATGGTAAGATAGAGAAGATAATCAATGATGTAGAGACCGAGGACCACACTAAACAGGTTTTTGCCTGAGGCCGTTTTTTGCAAAATCCATAAGAATTTTGTACCTTTGTTTAGTATAAAAAGAGCTACTTAAGCCCCCTTAAGAAATGAGTGAGAAAGAATTGGTAAAATGTTCCTTTTGCGGAAAGGATAAGAAGGACGTCTTTATGATGATAGGCGGTCTTGATGGGCATATTTGTGACCAATGTGTGGCCCAGGCGCAAAAGATTGTAGAAGAAGAATACAAGCAGCAAACCGATACCAAGAAGATACAACTGGTTAAACCGGCAGAAATTAAAAAGCTGCTCGACGAACATATTATTGATCAGAACGATGCCAAGAAAGTAATGGCCGTGGCAGTGTATAACCACTACAAGCGCATATTACAGAAGAACAATAAGGCAAATGAAAATGATGATGTGGAGATTGAAAAATCGAACATATTATTGGTAGGTGAAACCGGTACAGGTAAAACTTTGCTGGCACAAACTATTGCTAAAATACTTAATGTACCTTTTTGCATTGCTGATGCTACTGCATTTACCGAAGCCGGTTATGTAGGCGAAGACGTAGAGAACGTTTTGGTAAGACTCTTGCAGTCTGCTAACTATGATGTGGCTGCAACTGAAAAAGGTATTGTATTTATTGATGAGATAGATAAGATTACCCGTAAGGAAGGCGATAGCCCTTCTATAACACGTGATGTGGGCGGTGAAGGTGTACAACAGGCATTGTTAAAGATGCTCGAAGGTTCAGTAGTAAATGTTCCTCCGCAAGGCGGGCGTAAGCACCCTGAACAAAAAATGATTGCTGTTAATACCAAAGACATATTATTTATTTGCGGTGGTGCTTTTAACGGAATAGATAAGAAGATCGCTCGTCGTGTGCAATCGCACGCAATTGGATATTCTGCCGGCAGCGGACAGGATGAGATTGACCGTGAAAACTTATTGCAATATATTTCTCCCGAAGATTTAAAGAGCTTTGGTTTGATACCTGAATTTATCGGCAGGCTGCCAATACTTACTTATTTGAATCCGCTTAGCAAAGAAAGCCTGAAACGTATATTGACCGAGCCAAAGAACGCCTTGATAAAACAATATACCAAGCTGTTTAAGATTGATGGCGTTAAGTTAATTATAGACAAAGCCGTACTTGACCTGATAGTTGACAAGGCCTTGGAATATAAGTTAGGTGCAAGAGGCTTGCGCGCTATTTGCGAAGCCATACTTACCGATGCCATGTATGAAACACCGGGCGATAGCGAAATAAAAGAGTTTCACGTTACACTTCGTTACGCTAAGGATAAGATACAGCGTTCATCTGCACTTAACAGATTGAAAGCAGCGTAATTCCCTTTTAACTTAAGCCGTAATCGCTCTTCTTGCTTGCGCAAGAGTATCATGTATTTTTAAGGAAAGGCTGGTGAACAATATCTTCGGATGCGCATTACGCTCAATGGCGTGGTATGCCCTGTTCAGTTCTTCGAATATTACATTGCCCCCTTCAAATGAAATATAAGGAGAGAATTTCCGGAGGAAATCCTCATCGCTTGCACTAATGCTTATGGCAAGTTTATCCAACAACAGGCTATGCCTGATAGTTTGTATAGAATACGCTAAAAACTGTTTTTGCTTTTCCCTGCCTATTGTAGAAATGCCGTTATCAGAATTACCTATCCAATCCGCTAATTTATCTCCGTCGAGCTTCAGGCAAATGCGCATCCACTCCTGGAATTTTTTCGAGAAGAACTGTGCATCTTCGTCTTCTGTCAGCAATACTTGTGCAAAGCGGTAATTACCCTCTGCTGTTCTTGCTACCGATGCAGCCATTTCGGGTGATTGCCCGTTACGCTTTATTAGAGCAGCAGCAATTTCCTGTTCTGTCAATCGCGGCACTTTGGTTATCTGTGTCCTTGATAATATAGTTACCGGCAGTTGTGTACTTTCGGTTATCAGTATAAATATGGTCTTATCGGGCGGTTCTTCCAGTATCTTCAATATTTTGTTAGCTGCAACTAAATTCATTTTTTCTGCCATCCACACTATCATTACTTTATATGAACCTTCGTATGAGGTGAGACTCAGCTGATGCAAAATGTCTTTACTTTCTCCTACACCAATAACAGGTTGCTTGTTTTCAGCATCTAAAAAATTCATCCAGTCGGTGAGCGACATGTAGTTGTCCTTCAAAAAAGCTTCTTTCCATTTCGGAAAAACATCAGAACTTTTTTCTACATCTTTCGATAATGCAAGCGGAAAAACAAAATGCAGATCCGGGTAGTTGAGCTTGGTAATGCGCTGGCACTGCGGACATGTTCCGCACGAATCGGTATTGGTACGGTTCTTACAAAACAAATACTGTATGTAAGCAATAGCAAGTGGTAATGCACCGTTGCCTTCGGGGCCTAAAAATAATTGTGCATGGCTGATACGGCCGTTTGCGACAGCCTCTATCATGCTGTCTTTTAATTGCTGCTGGCCTATTACTTTGCTGAATTGCATGTATCAGTTAAAAGTTCTTAAAGTTTGTAAAGTTCATAAAGTCTTAATGATGCCTGATAAAAATTTTAATATTTCTTCCGAAAGGATAATTAGTTTATTGATATTTTCAAACTTCACAGTTCTACTTTATAACTTTAAAAACTTTACGAACTTGATGAACTCATATATTTTTCAAGGTGTGGCCCATCTTATCTCTTTTGGTCTGCAGGTAAAAATGGTTATGCGGATTCGATTCCACTTCCAGCGGAACATTTTCTACTATCTCTAAATTATATCCCGTCAATCCTGCTCTCTTCTTCGGGTTATTGGTCATCAGGCGAATTTTGCTGATGTTCAGGTCGCGTAATATTTGTGCACCCACGCCATAGTCGCGCTCGTCGGCTTTAAAGCCAAGGTCTAAATTAGCTTCAACTGTATCGCGTCCTTCTTCCTGTAATTTATATGCGCGTAATTTGTTCAGCAATCCAATGCCACGGCCTTCCTGGTTAATATACACTATTGCGCCCTTGCCTTCTTTTTCAATTGCCTCCATCGCTTTTTGCAATTGGGTGCCGCAGTCGCAGCGCAGCGAACCAAAAATATCTCCCGTTACACACGATGAGTGCATGCGCACCATCACCGGCTCATCTTTTTTCCATTTGCCTTTTACCAAAGCAATATGCTCCTGGTCGTTGGTAGTTTGGCGGTAAGCAATTAGGTTAAAGTTGCCGAACTTGGTTGGCATTTTAACTTCTATATCGCGCACAATAATTGTTTCGGTACGCAAGCGGTATTCAATAAGATCTTTTATCGAAATTAATTTCAGGTCGAATTTTTTAGAAAGCTCAATCAGTTGCGGCATGCGTGACATCGAGCCATCTTCGTTCATTACTTCTATAAGTGCACCCACAGGTTCAAACCCTGCAAGGCGAGCCAGGTCAATAGCAGCTTCGGTATGGCCTGCCCTTCTCAATACACCACCTTTCATAGCGCGCAATGGGAATATATGGCCCGGGCGTGCAAAGTCAGATGCTTTAATGGATGTTTTTGCCAATGCCTGTAATGTCTTTGCCCTGTCGTGGGTGGATACACCGGTGGTGCAACCATGCCCTAATAAATCAACCGATACGGTAAATGGAGTCTGGTGTAAGGATGTATTTGATGTAACCATCATCTCCAGTTCAAGCGCACGGCAACGGTCCTCCTCAACCGGGGCGCATAATACACCACGGCCATGGCTGAGCATAAAGTTCACCATTTCGGGAGTGATGTTTCGGGCAGCGGTTATAAAATCGCCTTCGTTCTCACGGTCCTCGTCATCAACTACAATGACCAGTTTGCCCTTCTTAATATCTTCAATGGCATCTTCAATAGCGGAAAGTTTGTGTGTCATAGTAACAGTGTTATGCGCTCTCAGCGCGTGATTTATAGATAGGCACGTTAGAACATGCCTCGCCATACATTAGGCTTTTTACGTGTGGTTTTAATATGCTTACCGCATCAGCAAATGCCGATATCGGTATTTCAATATCGCCGCAACCTTTTATCATTACACGTTTATCCTTGTATTGTTCAGGCTTTAGTTTCTCAGTTATCGCATCGTGAAACAAAACTGTTTCCAGTGTTTCGGCAGTGCCGCAGACTACCTTTTTAGCATATGCCTGCAGTTCTGACGTTATGAGCATATATGCCCATGTTGGTATAATAGCATCGGCGGTAGAGGTTACTGCAACAAATTTGTTTTTGTACTTGCTCCAGTCCTCGGTTTTTACAAATTGCCTGAAATCTTTTTCTTTCAAAATAAGCCCTTCGAAAAGGTGGTCCTTCATATCAATAATAACCCTCTCGCCCGGGGTGTAAAAATCCTTCAGATCGATAGACTCCAGACCGCTTTCGGCTATCTTGTTTTTGATTTCTTCTACTTCACTCGCCATAGCATGCAAAGATACGAAATACTAAGCAAAAAATGGAACACGGATGCTGCTGATTTAGGAGATTTTCACGGATAGGGTTTCACGTTAGGGATTAGAGCGGAAAGCCCACAGCGAAGCGAGGACTTGCAGCGGAAAGCCCGACCCCACGTGCATCGGGGGTAACGCCCAAATTACCATATTGTTTTAAGGATTTTTTTACATTTGACTTCATGAACCGCTCTAAATTCTTTTTCCCTGCTTTATTGGTATTGATCTGGATTATAGCCACAATTATTGTTAACCCCATAGGTAATTTTCCCCTGAATGATGACTGGCAATACGCAAGGCCTGTTGCCTATCTTATTAATAAGGGGCATTATTTTGCACCTGATACATATTCTCCTATAATAATTGCACAGGTATATTGGGGTGCTTTATTTTGTTTGCCCTGGGGCTTTTCATATACTGCCTTAAGAATATCGGTATTGGTGTTAGGCTTGCTTGGTATAATTGGTTTTTATTTCCTCATCAATCTTATAACGGGCAATAAAAAAGTTTCTTTTATTGGAGCATTAATTCTTCTTGTAAACCCTTTTTATCTTTCGCATGCTAATAGTTTTATGACCGATGTTCCATTCCTTGCTTTCGTAATATTCTCTGTTTTCTTCTTTTTAAAATCGCTTCAGACAGATAAATTTTTGTTTTTAATTCTTGCTGTAATTTTTGCAATTGTTGCCACATTAATAAGGCAGTTTTGCATTGCTATTCCGTTTGCGTATGCGTTTGCCGTAATAATTAAATATAAGCCCGGTATAGTGGGTTCGCTTAAATATTTTATTCCGGCAGTACTGGCTATATTGGCTTATAACCTGGGCCTGGTATGGTTAAAGTATATTGGCTCGGAACTGAGGCCATACGCGGGCCATACCGTAGGTGGTTTTTTAAGCGAGCCGGCAGCTGTTGCAGAGCAAATTTTTGAACGTGCCGGACATATTCTCTATTATTCGGCGTTTTTTCTTTTTCCTCTTTTAGTATATAATACAAGAGATGTGTATCGTTCCCTTTCTTCAAAACAAAAAAAGATAGTTTGGATATTTCCGCTCATCTTCATTCCCTCACTAATGTCAACATGGCACCAATTGCCATACGGCCCTATTATTAAACAATGGAGCATTGGGGTAAACACACTCAGAACAGGTGTTGTGCCACCACCACATTTAGATTTCGATATACCGCAGATCATCCTGAACAGCATAGGATTTATTGGCGCTATATTGTTGCTTATTGATGTGGGTGCAATTATTATCAAGCTGGTTAAATCATACAGAGCAAGTTCACTAAATACAATCTCGGCGTACCAGGTTTTTATTTTGGTTGGTATTATAGGGTACGCTTTATTGATGTTCATCCCGGTTTTTTTCTTCGACAGGTACACACTTCTTTTTGTTCCGTTTTTTCTTTTGCTGGTACTATCTAACTGGCAGCCCGATGCAATTTTGAAGCCGGGGAAACTTATTTTTTCAGGCATATTCATTTTTTTAATTGCATATTTCAGTATTACTGCCACGCATGATTACCTGGAATGGAACCGTACACGCTGGCAGGCGCTGGAATATCTTGTATCTGAACGTGAAGTTTATTCACATAAAATTGATGGCGGCAGCGAATATGCAGGTTGGATAAATGAACCTTTCTATCCCAATATTGAAAACAACCCCGTTGCTAACGACGATGAGTATGTGGTTTCATTTGCCAACCTTAACGGATATGAGATTATTAAACAATTCCCCTATCAGAATTATTTTCCTTTCGAAACCCGGAACATTTGCATTCTACATAGAATAATGGAACACAGATGACACGGATTTGCGACCTCACCCCTGCCCCTCTCCTTGCTAAGGAGAGGGATGAAGCGAAGCGGAAGGGAGAGGTGGATTTATTACATTTGCCTTAATCTTAACCTCAACCTAAGCCTCAATATGATACCAGCCGAAACAGTTACCGACCGCTTTTTACGTTACGTGAAAATAGATACCCAAAGCGACCCTGAATCGCCGACCATACCATCGACTGCCAAGCAGAAGAATTTGGGAAAGGTATTGGTGGAAGAACTGAAATCCATTGGCATAAAAGATGCAGAGTTGGATGAGCACGGCTATGTATATGCTACCATACCTGCAACTACAACTAAAAAAGTACCGGTATTGTGTTTTTGCTCACACATGGATACATCGCCCGATTGCTCGGGGGCCAATGTGAACCCCATTATACATAAGAACTACCAGGGAGGAAATATTCAACTGCCTAATGATAAAACACAGGTGCTTACTCCTGCTGCACATCCCGATTTGCAGAACCAGAAAGGCAATGATATTGTAACTGCCGATGGTACAACCCTATTGGGTGCCGATAATAAAGCAGGCCTTGCAGAAATTATGGCTGCTGCCGAATATTTAATGAAACACCCCGAAGTGAAGCACGGAGTTATACGCATACTGTTTACACCCGACGAAGAGATTGGCCGAGGAGTAGATAAGGTAGATATGAAAAAGCTGGGCGCCGAGTTTGGTTATACCATGGATGGAGAATCTCTCGGGCATATTGAGATGGAGAACTTCTCTGCCGATGCGGTGAATATTACCATTACAGGCGTTAGCGCCCACCCGGGTTTTGCGAAAGGTAAAATGGAGAGCGCTATTAAAATAGCAGGTGCTATTATTGACAAGCTGCCAAAAGACAAACTCTCGCCGGAATCTACCGAAGATATGGAAGGCTTTGTGCATCCTACATCTATTGGTGGCAGCATTGAACAGGCAAATATTAAATTTATTATACGCGATTTTGTTACCGAAGGGCTGAAGAAGAAAGAAGATATGCTGAAGGAGATAACCGAAAAGGTTATACGCGATTACCCGAACTCTACATTTGAGTTTAAAGTAACAGAACAATACCGCAATATGAAAGTGGTAATTGACAAGCACCCGCAGATAATTAAATATGCCGAAGAAGCTATGAAGCGCGCTGGCATTAAACCGCACATGCAGGCTATACGCGGCGGTACAGACGGAGCCCGTTTATCATTTATGGGAATGCCTTGCCCCAACATTTTTGCCGGAGAGCATGCCTTCCATGGTAAGCAGGAATGGGTTAGCATACAGGATATGCAAAAGGCTGCCGAGACTATTGTGAATATTTGCAGTGTGTGGGAAGAGAAAGCGTAGCCTTTAAAGTAAGATAGAAATTAATAAAAGGTCTCTGACCTACATAAACCCTAACTCCAACTGAGCTACTTCGCTCATCATTTCTTTGTCCCAGGGTGGGTCAAAGGTTAGTTCAATTTTACAATCTTTAACGCCTTCTATTTCTTTTATCTTTTGTTCTACTTCGGGTGGTAAGGTTTCTGCTACGGGGCAAGATGGAGAAGTGAGAGTCATGGTAATTTTCACTTCGTTGGCCTCGTTCACATTTATTTCATAAATAAGTCCAAGCTCCCAAATATCAACCGGTATTTCAGGGTCAAAGCAGGTCTTGAGCATGTCCACTACTTTGGTTGCTAATTCTGTATTTTCACTTTTTATAACGGCGGGCATCTTTCTTAATTACTAATTATTAATTGCGTTAGCGCTTTATCGCGCTATACGCTAACGCGTCCAGTTTAATTTGTTTGATCATTGACATTAATCCGTTTGAGCGGGTAGGAGAGAGGTGCTCATGCAGACCGATTTTATTTATGAAATTCATATCTGCACTTAAAATCTGTTCCGGGGTATGGCCCGATAAAACCCTTACTACCATAGCTACAAGCCCTTTGGTTATCATAGCATCGCTGTCGGCAGTGTAATATATAAACCCGTCTTTCACTTCCGAATGCAGCCATACTTTGCTTTGGCAACCTTTTATGGTGTGAGCCTCGTCTTTATATTTTTCATCTATCAAAGGCACGTCTTTCCCCAGGTCTATGATGTACTCATACTTCGCCATCCAGTCGTCGAAGAGTTCAAACTCTCCCACCAATTCCCTTTCTGCTTCTTCAATGCTCATTTTACTTTTTCAACATCTTTATAGCTTTCTTAACTCCTTCCACTAATGTATCAATTTCTGCAATGGTATTATAAAACGAGAATGAAGTACGTACTGTACCCGGTATGCAATACAGATCCATAATAGGCTGCGTGCAATGGTGCCCTGTGCGGACTGCAATTCCTAGCTGGTCGAGTATAACACCAATATCATAAGGGTGCAGGCCTTCAATATTAAAAGCAACAACAGGCGCTTTATATTTTGCCTGTCCTACAATCTTTAGTCCTTCTATTGCGCGCAGTTTTTCAGTAGCATAATCCAATAGCTTGTGCTCGTGCTTTGCAATTGCATCTATACCAAGGTTGTTCATATAGTCAATGGCAGTAGCCAAAACTATAGAACCTTCAATATTCGGTGTACCGGCTTCAAAACGTAATGGAGGTTCCTGGTATGTGCTCGCTTCGAGTTTCACTTCCTTAATCATTTCTCCACCACCCTGGTATGGTACCATTTCCTTCAGCCACTTTGTTTTTCCAAACAAAATGCCAATGCCTGTTGGTCCGTATACCTTGTGGCCCGAGAAACAATAAAAATCAACATCTAATTTCTTTACATCTACCTTTATGTGAGGCACAGCCTGTGCGCCATCTAACAATACAGGTACATTTTTGGCATGAGCCAAAGCAATAATTTCTTCCACCGGGTTAATGGTGCCCAGTGAATTTGATACATGTGTAACCGCTACCAGTTTTGTTTTAGCTGAGAGTAGTTTTTTGTACTCATCCATCTTCAACTCGCCTGAATCGGTAATGGGAATATATTTCAGCACCGCTTTTTTGCGCTGGCAAAGCATTTGCCATGGCACTATGTTAGAGTGGTGCTCCATTTGCGAGATGATTATCTCATCCCCTTCTTTTATAAATACTTCTCCGTACGAAAATGCTACCAGGTTAATGGCCTCGGTAGTGCCGCGGGTGTAAATTATTTCGTCGGGATTTGCATTAAGATGTGTAGCGATTGTTTTGCGCGCTGTTTCGAACTGGTCGGTAGCAAGGCTGCTTAAGTGATGGACCCCACGGTGAACATTGCTGTTTACCGTTTCGTAATATGTTGAAATTGCCTTAATTACAAATAATGGCTTTTGCGATGAAGCTGCATTATCGAAATAAACCAATGGCTTGCCATGAACCGTTACAGAAAGTATAGGAAATTCGTTCCTGATGTTTTCTACATCAAGTTCTTTAGTTATGGCCTTGTCTTTTACCATTGTATCCATAGTGCAAAGTTACTACACTATATGGACTTGTATCCGCTTTTCGAGATGGTTGCGGAAAGCTTCATCTTTTACAGTATCGCTAATCTCTTTTGCAAAAGCGCCCAATAATACCTTACGTGCCAGGTCCTGGTCTAAGCCCCTCGTTTGCAGGTAGAAGAGAGCTTCTTCATCAAGCCTGCCGGTAGTTGTACCGTGAGAACACTTTACATCGTCGGCATAAATTTCAAGCTGCGGCTTGGTGTTAATGGTAGAATTATCGCCCAGCAAAATGTTTTTATTTGATTGGTATGCGTTTGTCTTTTGCGCGTCCTGCTTTACAAATATCTTACCGTTGAATACCCCCGTACCGCCATCGCCAACAACGCCTTTATATAATTCGTTGCTGAAACAGTTAGGCACATTGTGCTCAACCAATGAATGATTATCGATGTGGTGTCCGTCTTTTACAACAAACAAACCATGCATGTGTATCTCAGCATTCTCTCCGTTAATACTTACGTTTAAATCGTTGCGCACCATGGCTCCGTTTAAACTCACAATAACACTGTTGAATTTCCCGGTAGTGCCAACAGATACCTGGTGAAGATTGCTCTGGCTGGCTTTAGGGTCTTCTTCCTGTAAAATATAATTGTTCAGCGTGGCATCTTTTTCAACTACCATTTCGGTAACCGAATTGGTAAATATTTTTTCGTCCAGATCAACAGAGCAATATGATTCGATAAGTGTAAGGCTTGCACCTTCGCCTACTTTTACCACATTGCGTGGGTTGTACAAAACTTTGTCGGTACCGCTGCTTATATGCAATAAATGTAAAGGCCCTTTGCAATCGTAGCCTTTAGGTACGGTAATAGAAATGCCATCTTGTGTAAGCGCAGTGTTCAGTAATGTAAGGGGGCTTGCCTTTTCATCAAATTGCCCGTTAAATTCTATACCTGCAACCGTATCAGTTTCTTTTAAAACCGTAAATAAATTTTTTACAACTACTTCTCTCGGTAAATTTTTCAGCGATGAAAGTTCATGTACAAACCGACCATTTATCATTACAATAGTGGCATGGCCGCCCAAAAATAAATGCCTTATATCGCTCGATTTAAGCCTTGTTGCATTGCCTTTCATACCGAATTCATCGTTCAGGTAAAGGCGTATGTTGGTGTACTTATAATCTTCTACTTTTTTATCGGGAATGCCTTTTTCAGCAAACTCGGTAATAGCTTTTTGTTGTTTTTCTTTAACAGTTGCATTAGCTGCTCCCAGCCTGTTGCCCGCTGTCAGTTCAAACTCTTCCAGCCACTTGGCCGACGTATCTCTCTTAATTGTAGCCACGCTCATTATGCAGGTATTTCAGAAAACTCTTTCTTGATCCAATCATACCCTTTGCTCTCTAATTCAAGTGCAAGTTCGCGTGTTCCCGATTTTACAATCTGGCCGTTATAAAGCACATGCACAAAATCCGGAATAATATATTCTAACAAACGCTGGTAGTGGGTAATTACTAAAAATGCATTTTCCTTGCTGCGGAGTTTGTTCACACCTTCAGCTACAATGCGCAGTGCATCTATATCAAGGCCTGAATCAGTTTCATCCAACACAGCCAGTTGAGGGTTCAACATAGCCATTTGAAAAATCTCGTTGCGTTTCTTTTCTCCACCCGAAAAACCTTCGTTCACCGAACGGCCTGTAAGGTTGGTATCTATCTGAACAAGTTTTTGTTTTTCTTTCAGCATTGCCAAAAATTCTTTTGCTTCCATTGGCCCCATGCCTTTATGTGCACGTATTTCGTTTACTGCCGTCTTCAAAAAGTTAATGGTGCTTACTCCCGGTATTTCAATAGGGTATTGGAAAGCCAGGAATACTCCTTCCTTCGCTCTTTCATCCGGTGATAATTCAAGTATATCTTTTCCGTTGAATAAAATAGAACCTCCGGTTACTTCGTAATCTTCTTTACCTGCAATTACCGAAGCCAATGTGCTTTTACCGGCGCCGTTAGGGCCCATAATAGCATGCACTTCTCCTTTATTCACTTTCAGGTTCAATCCCTTCAGGATCTCTTTCCCTTCAACCGATACTTTTAAATTCTTTATTTCGAGCATTTTCGTTTTTTATTTTTCTAATCGTAATTCGTAATTTTTAATTCTTAATTGATTACCCTACGCTTCCCTCAAGACTTACAGCCAAAAGCTTTTGTGCTTCCACTGCAAATTCCATAGGCAGTTTATTTAGTACTTCTCTGCAATAACCATTTACAATAAGTCCGATTGCTTTCTCGGTATCAATACCGCGTTGGTTGCAATAAAATATCTGGTCCTCGCCAATCTTCGATGTGGTTGCTTCATGTTCTACAACTGCAGTCTTGTCATTTATTTCTAAATACGGGAATGTATGTGCTCCACAGCGGTCGCCCATTAACAGCGAATCGCACTGAGAATAATTACGTGCCTTGCTGGCTCCTTTATTTATTCTTACCAGGCCGCGGTAACTGTTATTGCTCTTGCCTGCCGCAATACCTTTCGATACAATAGTACTTTTTGTGTTCTTGCCAATATGCGTCATTTTGGTACCGGTATCGGCTTGTTGCATATTGTTGGTAACAGCTATCGAATAAAATTCTCCAACAGAATTATTTCCTTTTAAAATAACCGAAGGATATTTCCATGTAATGGCAGAACCCGTTTCTACCTGTGTCCAGGAAATTTTAGAATTGTCGCCCAAACAAATTCCGCGTTTGGTAACGAAATTATAAATACCGCCCTTGCCTTCTTTATTGCCGGGATACCAGTTTTGCACGGTCGAATATTTTACTTCTGCATCTTTATGCGCCACAATTTCTACCACTGCAGCATGCAATTGATTTTCATCGCGCATAGGTGCTGTGCAGCCTTCAAGGTAACTTACGTAAGAACCTTCGTCAGCAACAATAAGTGTGCGTTCGAATTGGCCTGTACCGGCTGAATTGATACGGAAATAAGTTGATAGCTCCATCGGGCAGCGCACACCTTTGGGTATGTAGCAGAATGAACCATCGCTGAATACTGCCGCATTAAGCGCAGAAAAATAATTATCGGTAATGGGTACTACCGAGCCCATAAATTTCTTTATCAGTTCAGGGTGTTCTTTAACTGCATCGCTGAAAGAACAGAATATAATTCCAAGCTCCGAGAGTTTTTCTTTAAAAGTTGTTTTTACTGAAACACTATCCAATACAGCATCAACAGCTACACCACTAAGGCGCATTTGTTCTACCAGCGATATGCCCAGTTTTTCGAATGTGCGCAAAAGCTCAGGATCAACTTCATCGAGGCTGTTCAACACTTTTTGCTTTTTAGGCGCAGAATAATAGCTAATGCTCTGGTAATCTATTTCGGGATATTTAAGATGAGCCCAGTGTGGTTCTTTAATAGTAAGCCAATGGCGGTAAGCCTTCAGCCTGTATTCGAGCATAAACTCTGGCTCTTCTTTCTTGGCCGAAATAAAACGAATCGTTTCTTCGGTCAGGCCGGGGGGAATAGTATCACTCTCAATATTGCTGGTGAAGCCATACTTATACTCACTCGATGTGATTTCTTCCAATATTTTATCAGAACCGGCCATATTAGGTTTAGGTTAAAAAATTATGTTTGGGTATTTACCTAAACAGCAAAGCTATCGCCGCAGCTACAAGTGCGGTTAGCGTTAGGGTTATTGAATGAGAATCCTTTTCCGTTAAGGCCGCCGCTATAATCGAGCTCGGTGCCTACCAGGTATAAAAAGCTTTTTTTATCTACTACCAACTTAACGCCCTTATCTTCAAATACTTTGTCTTCGGGCTTAAGGTTGTTATCGAATAGCATTTTATAGGAAAGGCCTGAACAGCCTCCGCTTTCTACGCCTACGCGTACAAAACTATCAGGTGCGGCATGCGCTTCTTGCATCAGGACGGTTAACTTCTCTTTTGCAGTTTCTGAAACAGTTATCATAATTGGGTCTTTGTATTATATTAAGCATACAAATTTACGAAAAATGCACGGATTTGTGGGTGATAAAGATTACAATGTATAATAAATCACTGAAACCATATAATATATTGATATCCAATTATTTATGATAATTTATTCGTCGTACATTACGCTAAGAGTCCTTTTTACTATTACCTCTTTGCCATTAAATACACCAGGTGTTGCATTTTTTAGGCTTGAAAAAGCGTGTGTAAGATCTTTTTGAATGTTTAAAGGAACTTTCTTTGTAGTATCTGAAAGAATATAATCTCGAATGATTTTTATTGTACCATCTGTATAAATTGCATAATCAACCCCAACATCTAAAAGATTATAGGCATAGGGATTAAGCGTTTTATCAATATTGGCAGATATTGTTTTACGTATGATATCTAATCCTTCAGGATATCCTGGAAGTTTGTATTTAATAGAGTCAAAATCAATCATATATCTTATAGAGTCTTCCATGTCTTTGCATTTCTCAAGATCAGAAATAAAGTAATGTTCACCACTTTCAGTACCTCTTCTCAAATAATGAAGGTCAAGTAATCTCCCAATATCATATAAATAAGAGGTTAGGTTACTTAATTCTTTTGGTGCTGAATTTGCATAATTAGTCATACTATAAGAAGGGTCATCAGGAAATGAAATGAAAAGGTATTCCGTAACCATGTCAGAAATATTCACTTTGGGGTTGTAATGAGCCTCTAACCTCCTCCATTTGCATTGGTCTAAGAAATACTTTAACCAGTTTATAAATGGTTCAGCTAGTCTGCCGCGGCATATGTGCGGAGCTTGTGCAAACGATCCTCCACTATAAAGAAAGCTGCCATTACTATCTATTTCAATTGAAAATGCAGGGCAAGGGCCAAAGCATGTTCCTGAAGAATATTTAATTACCGAAAACTCAGTTTGCCCACTAGGAGAAGGACATAATTTCTTGAAATCTCCTTTTGGAGGAGGATTATGAATATTGACAAACTTGCCTTCTTCATCGGAGTAACAGGAATCGCCACTAATTACTAATATATGGCCTTCAGTGCTGATACATATGTTTTCATTACAAATCAAACTATCTTGAGCAATAAAGTGCCGATGCATTCTTTTTATCTTATGATTACACGAGCATAAGATAACTGCAAGAATGGATATAAAAAAAGTAGATACTAAGTAATTTCTGGATGTAGACATGCTTATAATACTATACAAAATAACTCAAAAAAGCCTTGAGAAATTGTACTTGTCACTGAATATACAGAGTATCTGTGATTATTATCTAACTATCATCACTTTTTTAATAACCTGCCCATCATCATTTGATATGGTTATGCAATATAGCCCGGTAGCAAGATTTGATACATCAATTTTATAATTGTTGGCATTGGCAGGTATATGGTTTTCATAAACCAGTTCACCCATAGGTGAATATATGCGTACATCTTTCTCTTTTTTCGAGATATTGAGCGAGGAGAGATTCAACGCATCATTAGCAGGGTTAGGGTAAATAGTAAAATTTATAATAGGATTCAAAATTTCAGTTCCTGCAACGAAAGGAGCACAAGTTGCAGTATCCCATTTAAATATCTTACAAGGGGCGCCATACGTTGGGTATAAGGTGGCACCGTTTTGACTAAAGCAATCTAAATTACAATGGTATCCTAACCCTGTTGTAAACTCAAACAAGCCCATCGAACAGCCTATACCTTCAATCAGATCCGCGCTACCACTTCCATATGATACGGTAAATCTTCTGCGATAAGTAGTATCAATTAAAATTGAATCTGAACAACAAACAGTATATCCACCGGCTATAGCACCAACAGGTACAGGTTTACCTACCGTTAAATTAAAATCGTACAATAATTTATCATTTGACCCGTATCCGTGTCCACAGCATACATATATATGCTTAGAATTATCTTGTCGAATAGCCGCTTCAAATATATTAATTGTAGAATCGGCATAATATACTTTGGAATGTAAATAACCGTTAACAAGTGTATCTCCTGATAAATAATAAGTATAGTATGAATTGGTAGGACCAATTACTGTCGAGGAACTTTCAGTCCAGGCTGCGTAGCATTGAGGGAATGGGTAATAAATACTGGTTTGGCCTAAGGCCCTATATCCCAGGATCAATAAAAAGAACAAACTTAATACCCGTTTTTTCATTTAGAGTGGTGTATTATATAACAAAGGTATTAATAAATAAGCGGTTTTCAATGTAAGATAGTAATTAATCTCTATTTACTAATCATCACTTTTTTAACCACTTGTCCATCAGCATTTGATATGGTTATGCAATACAGCCCGGCTGCAAGATTTGATACATCAATTTTATAATTGTTGGCATTGGCCGGTATATGGTTTTCATAAACCAGTTCTCCCATAGGTGAATAAATGCGCACATCTTTCTCTTTTTTCGAGATATTGAGCGAGGAAAGATTCAACACATCATTAGCTGGGTTAGGGAACAAGTCATAATCTAAATCTGCTTTACTGTTCTCATCAATTCCTGAAACGGTTGATACAGTAAAATTCTGAATGATAGATGTTCCGAAATCATTCTGGAAATTATTGAATGAAACCGGAGGTTTGATTTTTGTAAATGCTACGGAACCATTACCATCGCTGTTTGCAAAAAAAGAAAGCCCGTCGCCTCCGGCATCGTAAAGTTCAAAATGGTAGCAGCCGACTGCCAAATGAACCGTATCGCGGTAAACGGTGCTATTGGCAAAGCCCGAACGTTGTACAATTACATTACCCAAATCATCGGTAAGTATGTAAGAGTTCTCTGAGGCTGCATTATTGGTAGAAAGGTAAATTATAAAATCGGGAATATAGTTGGGTACAATAGTATAAGTGGTTTGCATAGCATCGTTATCGGGGTTCATGTCGGTGCCACCGTTCGGGTTACTTACCTTCGCCCTGAAAGTATAATTGGTTGTGGCAGTTAAACTCACCTGCGGCAGTTTTACCAAAGCAGTATCATCGAATAATAAGTTGCCTGTCCAGTGATATGTATTTGTAGCGCTACCAACTTGTCCATATATTATATCAAGGCTTTTAAGAGGAGTGGAACCTGTATTACGAATAACAACCATAGGGCTGTCGCAAATTGGGTTGAGCCTGCTGTAAAGTGTATTCGTAGTCGGTGCCACAATATCTTCGAGCGAGGCATCGAGTGTATAACTTATAGGGCCGTAATATATAAGTGAAGCGCCAATGGTGTAAATACTTCCTCCGTATGGCGATGCAGTGTAAGGGTCCATACTCATTAAAATGGTATCAAATTTACCCGGGGTTATATAAGGCGACAGATCATATATATATGGTGTTATCTGTTCACCCGGGCACCAGTTGGCACGGTTATACAGCCATGTTCCCGCCTGGTGATATAAGGGATTCAATCCGCAATCATCTTTCCATACATAGGTAGAATAGTGTTCTTTATTATTAACCGATATATGATTATAATTGGCGCAAAACTCACTGCAATTATTCACATCTTCTCCGTGGCCTGTTTGTAGAACCCTTAACCTGACTGCTGAAGCAGCACTATCTATTTTTACAGGTTTAGGTACCAGGTAATTAGAAATTGGATTGCTTGCATTACCATAAGGGAATGAACCGGTCCACAAAAGTTCAGTTTTATATGCTTTATGAGGAGGGATACCCGTTATCATTTCAAAATCGCAGGTGGCAGTAAAGCCATCCGAATATCCGCTATAAAAGGCTTCTATCTGTACTGAATCGTGCATCAGGCTGGCAAAGTCGGTAAGGTCGAATATGTAAGGGTGTGTCCATGTTTTGGCATAATATCCCGCATAAGGTGTAATCATTCTTGCAATTTCATAACTCTGTATTGAATCGTAATGATGATAGTAGTGGTAATACTTTACATACATAGTAGTATCTGTCCCTACCAACACCGAATCAATTTTTTGGCCGGTGTTGTTATAATAGTAGTTGTAATAATGGGCAGCCCACCATCTCAAAGTATCGCTTGCTTGGATCGGGTGGGTGCTGTCTTTATATTGTACTATGGTATAAGCAACATTTTTTGTTGAATCGGTTTTATGCGTCGTGGTATCGTAATAGGTAGTATAAGTAGTATCCTTTTTTACATAAGTGGTATCTTTTATACTGCCGTTAACGGTAAAGGTTGGAGAGTAAACCAGGTTAGAGTCTTTAATATGGGTATCGTGGTTCAGGTAAATATCTACTGTATAATCCCATTGGCTGCAACCACCGGTTGGGCAACCCAGGGTGAAGTTCAGTAATATCTTGCGATAAGAATTGGTATCTGGCGGGAAGGCTGCCCATGCATTATATGGCCCGTACCATGCCATATGTTCCTTGTTTTGAGCCATAACATGAATAGTATCAGGCTTTTGTGCAAGTGCATTTTGTGATAAAATCGAGAAGAGAGTGATAAAAACCAGGGGGAAAAAGTTTTTTTTCATGGCGAAAATGATTACCTGAATCGGTTTAGGTTAAAGATTAGTCAAATAATATTTTTTTAAATTTTGAAATAAATGTTGTTGTATGAAACAAAAATACATATTTTTGGGTTACAAAATAGAGCGATACGTACCACATTTTAACGATTTAGGTCGAAGTATATAGCGCTTTGCGTAATATTAAGTTTATGTAAAATGAAAAGAGCGTCACTAAAAGACATTGCAGAAGCATTAAACGTTTCCAAGACCCTGGTATCTTTAGTGTTGAACAACAAGGCCGACGAATGGGGTATAAGTGAAGAAACCCAGAAGAAGGTCCGCAAAAAAGCTGAAGAGCTTAATTACTATCCGAATCAAATGGCAAGGGGTTTGCGAACAGGCAAATCCAATATTATAGGCTTAGTGGTAGCCGATATTTCAAACCCTTTTTACGCAAAAATTTCACGTACCATAGAATTTGAAGTGGCGCGCCTCGGCTATCACTTGCTGGTTTGCAGTTCTGACGAGGTAGAAGAAAAGGAAATAAAACTTATTGAACTATTGCGCGACAGGCAAAGGGTAGAAGGCCTTATTGTGGCTACCACCCAGCAAAATGCCGAGCAGTTCAACCAATTAAAAAAACAACAATATCCCTTAGTTTTCATCGACCGTAAGCTGCCGGGTTTTTCGGCCAGTTATGTAGGGGTTGATAATAATAAAGGCGCTTACCAAATGGCAGAGCATCTTATTAAATCGGGGTTTAAAAAAATTGGCATGGTAAATATTTCGCCTATGCACTTAAGCACATTGAATGAGCGTGTGGACGGGTATAAAGATGCTTTGAAAAAATATGGTATCAAGTTTAATAACGACTGGGTACAATCTGTTTCTTATAACGATATTGGTAATACCACAAACGAAGCAGTCAACAAGTTGTTGAGTCCATCAGTAGGTGTTGAAGCTATATTTACAGTAAATAATTATGTGGCAATTAACTGTCTGCAGGCCATTCATAAACTAAAGAAGCGGATACCGCAAGATGTTGCCATTGTTTGTTTCGACGACCTTGACGCATTTAATTTCTCTCATCCTCCGCTTACTACCGTAGCACAACCTGTTGAAGATATAGGTGTAGAATCAGTTAAATTGTTGATGAAACAAATTGACGGCAAGAAATTCTCTGTGTCGGAAAAAATATTGCCTACTAAACTTATCATCCGCGAATCGTGCGGTAGTGTCGTAGCATAAGCGAATAAATTCCCTATTTTTGTTTCAGTCCGTTTTGGGGAATTTTTATGACTGAAAGCATTCTTAAAAAAGACAAGCCTACTATAATAATAAGCCGTACCGATAATATTGGCGATGTGGTGCTTACGTTGCCACTTGTTGCTTATATTAGAAAGAAATACCCGCATGCCCGAATCCTTTTCCTTGCCAAAACATATATCAGACCGCTGATCGAGGCTTGTGAAAACATTGACGAATTTCTTGATGCGGAAGAAGTATTGGCTTTGCCTGAGACATTTATGCAGGTCGATTTTTTCAAGAAACTTAAGGCGGATGTTATTATTCATGTGTTTCCTAATCATGAGGTTGCCTGGCTTGCACGCAAAGCTGGAATACCAATGAGGATTGGCACAAGCCATCGGTCCTACCATTGGCTTTATTGTAATAAGCTTGTTAATTTCTCGCGTAAAAGATCGAATTTACATGAGGCACAGCTCAATTTCAAGCTCGCGTATCCTTTGGGTTTAGAGGTTCCTGGATTAGCTGACCTGAAAAATAGTTATGGTCTTACTCGCGTTCCACAAATCAATACCGATATACTTGACAAAACCCGTTTTAACCTGATTATACACCCAAAATCGAGGGGTAATGGCAGGGAGTGGGATTGGAAACATTATAACAAGTTAGTAGAAATACTTCCAAAGGAGAAATTTAAAATATTTGTTACCGGTACCGAGGAAGAAGGCAAGGTAATTCGCGAAAACCTTTTGAAAAATCATCCTGAGGTAAATGATATGACTGGGAAGCAGACTTTCTCTGAACTTATTGGTTTTATTTCGAAAGCCGATGGCCTTGTCGCTTCGGGTACGGGCCCCTTGCACTTGGCTGCAGCATTGGGCCGAAAAGCAATTGGTCTGTTTCCTCCCATAAAGCCAATACATCCCGGCAGGTGGGCACCTTTAGGGCCCGATGCTCACTTTTTAGTGCTTGATAAAACTTGTGTTGAATGTAAAAACGGTGGTTCATGTACCTGCATAAATTCAATTACCCCTGAAGAAGTTAGCACCTTGTTAAATAATGGACTTTTAAAGTAAAAAGTTCATAAAGTTCAAAAGTTTATCCCAAAGGGATGTTTCTACATAAAGCTTGACTTTTTACTTTATAAACTTTATGAACTTTCAACTATTTTGTTCCCCACTTAATTACCTTTGCACAATTGTAATAAAAAATGATTCCACGCGAAACTATAGACCGTATTTTCACTACCGCAAGGGTAGAAGAGGTCGTTGGCGATTTCGTCAATTTGAAAAAGCGTGGAGCAAATTATATGGGCCTTTGCCCTTTCCATAACGAAAAAACGCCTTCGTTTACTGTTTCTCCTGCCAAAGGTATTTACAAATGTTTTGGTTGTGGACGTGGCGGCAATGTGGTGAATTTTGTGATGGAGCATGAGCAAATGGATTATGTGAATGCCCTGAAATATTTAGCCAGGAAATATAAGATTGAAATAGTTGAAGAAGAGCGCACCAGCGAACAGCAGGAACAGGATAATGAGCGCGAAAGCCTTATGGTTGTTTGTTCTTATGCTCAAAAATTCTTCAGTGAACAAATACAGACTGAAACCGGTAAAGCCATAGGACTAAGCTATTTAGAGGAACGGGGTTTTAGTCCACAGACTATTGAAAAATTCCAATTAGGCTATTCGCCTGAAAGCTCAAAGACATTTTTGCATGCTGCATTGCAGGCCGGTTACAAATTAAAATTCCTACTTCAAGCCGGACTTGTAAGAAGTTCGGATGATGAAACTGTACTTGCACAGGGCGAACCTAACCCCGACCATTGTTATGATCGTTTTGCCGGCAGGGTAATGTTCCCGGTACATAATGTAAGCGGGCGCGTTATTGCATTTGGGGGGCGTACCTTGCGGAAAGACAAGAACGTAGCCAAGTATGTAAATTCTCCCGAAACTCCTCTATATCACAAGAGTAATGTGTTATACGGATTGCATTTGGCACGTAAGGCCATCACCGCCGAAGATATCTGTTATTTGGTTGAAGGTTATGCCGATGTTATTTCATTGCATCAATCGGGTATTGAGAATGTGGTGGCATCTTCAGGTACATCGCTTACTATCGAGCAATTACGGTTGATTCGCCGTTATACTCCGAACCTAACTATATTATATGACGGAGATGCCGCGGGTGTAAAAGCCAGCGAGCGTGGTTTCGGTTTGGCATTGAAGGAAGGTATGAATGTGAAGATAGTAACGCTGCCTGCAGAAGATGATCCCGATACATTTGCGCGTAAACATAGCTCGGAAGAATTAAAAGATTACCTGCAAACCAAAGCGGTGGACTTTATTGTTTATAAAACGCGTGCCATGAGCGAAGAAGCCGCGCACGACCCAATAAAAAAGGCATCGCTTATAAAAGAGATTGTTTCTACCATAGCTGTAATACCGGAAAGGATAACACGTTCTGTTTATGTAAAAGAGTGCAGTCGCATAATGCAACTGGAAGAAGATATTTTGTGGAGCGAGATGAAGCTGATACGCCAACGATTATCAGATGACCATGAACAAAGGCCGGCAGTGCAGAACACTAATAATACAGTAAGGCCGGTAGCGCAGCAAACCAATTACGATGTTTTTTCATCGGAGCCACAGGAGAAAGAAGTGATTAGGGTTTTAATAAAGTATGGAAACGAGGAAGGCATATTTATAGGCGAGTCGGAAGATGGAGAAGAGCCGATTAAAGTAACCATGAAACTTGCCGACTTTATTATACAAAGCATGCGGGAAGATGATTTTGCTTTTGATAATGAAACTTGTCGTAAAATTTACGATGACTGCTGTACATTTTTAGATAAAAACTTCCCGATAAATGAAGATTATTTTTTAAGGCATGAAGATTCTGCCATTAGCCAAATGGCAATGACACTGGCCACCGACCAATACAATATGAGCGACTGGAGCAAGAGAAGCATAGGCATTAAAACAGAAAAGGATCAACTAGGCGGTACTGCCGAAAAAGCCGTGTATGCGCTTAAAAGCAGAAAGATAGAAGTAATGATACGCGACTTGCAGGAAACCATAAAGCAACCACTATCTGACGAAGAACTGAACATAATGATTGAGCGCAAACAAAGGCTCGATACCGCCAAGCGTATGTTTAAGATAAGGTTGGGAAGGGTTATTTAGTTTAAACCACTGTTATTTTTCTTTCCTGTAAGTTTGTCTTCTCTGGCAAAAATTTATGTCTAATTCCAACTCGTCTTTTCTAAAGTGGTTCTTCTTTATAATCCTTGCTTTCATTTGGGGCAGCTCGTTCATATTAATGAAACGGGGCCTAGATGTTTATACTCCTTCGCAGGTAGCGGCAATACGTATGGTGGTATCGTTTCTCTTTTTATTACCTTTTGTAATAGGCCATATTAAAGAGATACCTAAAAACAAATGGATATACATTATTATAGCGGGTATGTTGGGCAACGGTATTCCTGCATTTTTATTTACTAAGGCAGAGACCGGACTTTCCAGTTCTGTTGCGGGCATACTTAATTCACTTACTACTGTTTTTGCATTAGTGGTGGGTATCATGTTTTTCAAAATGCAAACCACAGCCTTGAAAATTGTGGGAGTATTCCTTGGCCTTGCTGGTGCTATTTTAACGGTGGTATATAATGCCAAAGGCCATTTCGATGGCAATTATTATTTCAGCATTTATATTATTGTGGCATGTATCTGCTATGCCTTCAACATCAATATTATCAAGACATTTCTGGGTTCTATAAACAGCGTTCAGCTATCAGGTTTTGCTTTATTTGGCGTAGGGCCAATTACTGCTGCATATCTTTTCTCTACCGATTTCCTGCAACGTGTTTCTTCGGGCGGAAAAGCAATAGAAAGCCTTCTTTATGTAGTTCTTTTAGGCGTCTTTGGGACGGGTATTTCGCAAATTATGTTCAACAAACTGCTCAAAACATCAAGCGTATTATTTACAGCATCAATAACCTATTTTATTCCAATAGTGGCAATCCTATGGGGTATACTCGACGGAGAATCGTTGGGTTGGATACAGGTATTTGGCTTTGCAGCCGTAATTGTCGGGGTGTTTCTGATAAATAAGCGTAAAGCTTAGTTCAAAGTTCATAAAGTTTTTAAAGTTCGTAAAGGTATTTTGACTTTCTGCCTTATAAACTTTACAAACTTTCAACTCTTAAACGGTCATTATATCTTGCTCTTTCTTTTCAGCATGCTTATCTGCATGAACAATAAATTCATCGGTAAGGGCCTGGCTCTTTGCTTCACCTTCTTTTACTTCATCTTCCGGTAAACCTTCTTTTAGTAAACCTTTAATGGCTTCATTGGTTTCCTTACGTATGGTGCGTATAGATACTTTGCAGTTTTCAGCTTCGCCTTTTACCTTCTTAACCATTTCCTTCCGGCGTTCTTCAGTAAGCGGAGGTATAGAAAGACGGATTATTTTACCGTCGTTTTGCGGGGTAATGCCCAGGTTAGCTGCCTGCAGAGCCTTATCAATTGCCTCTAGCATGCCACTTTCCCAAGGCTGTATTATAAGTGTGCGTGAATCTTGTGAGTTAATATTTGCGGTATGGCGCAAGGGTGTGCGGTTGCCGTAGTAGTCAACCATAATGTTTTCGAGCATCATAGGGTTAGCCCTGCCCGCACGTATTTTAGCAAGTTCATTTTCTAAATGCACAATGGCCTTTTGCATTTGGTCTTTGGCATCATCTAATATCATTTGCAATTCTTCGTTCATGTTCTAAATGACTTGGTTATTATTGCAAATGTAGAAAAATAGAAGTAATAGTTACTCACGGTTTATTCAATTATCTTTTAATGGTGGCTCCCAATTTTAATTTACCATTATTAATAGAGATAATTTATATTTGCCGCACATTAAAAAACATTGAGTATGAATTTTCCTGACAACCTGAAGTACACTAAAGACCACGAATGGATTAAAGTAAGTGGCAACGAAGCTTACGTTGGTATTACCGAATTTGCACAAGGCGAATTGGGCGATATAGTATTTATTGATATTAATACGGTTGGCCAGGATGTAAAACATGGTGAACTATTTGGAACGGTAGAAGCTGTTAAAACAGTTTCTGACCTGTTTATGCCGGTTGCAGGCAAAGTGCTTGAGTTTAATCCTAAGCTCGAGTCAAATCCTGAACTGGTTAATAAGGACCCTTATGGTGACGGATGGATGGTTAAAATATCGTTAGCCAATGCAAGTGAAGTAGATGGACTTCTTTCTGCTGCCGATTACAAGCAGACGATAGGTCAATAGTCCTTAATTTTATTGTATTTCTTTACAAAAGAAGCACTTACCTTTTTTGAGGAAAAGAATTGAATTATTTTGACCGCTTTCGGTCAAAAAGTGCTAATATTGCATACCTTTTTCATAAAAAGTGCTTAAAGAAGAAACATACGAAGTATCATTAAAAACTATCATTTCAGGTAAAATATCTGACTATATAGTGTTTACTAAGTTCAGGCTGGCATCACTAGTAGTTTTTTCATCAGGTATAGGTTATCTTATTGCGAGTACTTCTCCCATAGACTGGTATAAATTCTGGTGGCTCATTTTAGGTGGTTTCTTAGTCATAGCCTCATCCGGTGGGCTGAACCAGATAATCGAGCGCAATTCAGATAAATTGATGAGTCGTACTGCTGACAGGCCTCTTCCGCAAAACCGTATGAACCTTACTGAAGCATATAGTATTGCCTTTTTGATGGGTATTGCCGGCATTGCTGTATTATGGATCAAGACAAATACTCTTTGTGCCACGCTTTCGGCTATATCATGGGTACTATACGCATTTGTTTATACGCCTTTAAAGAAAAAAACGCCCTGGGCTGTTTTTGTTGGTGCAATTCCTGGTGCTATGTCACCTATGCTTGGCTATATTGCCGCAGGTGCAGGCGATAAAATTGAGTTTTATGCATGGCTGCTTTTTGCCATTCAGTTTATATGGCAGTTCCCCCACTTTTGGGCCATTGCATGGGTAGCCGATGATGATTATAAAAAAGCAGGGTTTCACCTTTTACCTTCTGCCGGAGGTAGAGATAAAACCAGTGCCTTTTTGGTATTGATATTTACTTTCTTTTTAGTCCCTTTTGGAATGTTATCGGGTTTCTTTGGAATGAATGGAACCATATCGGGCATTGTAATTATTACCTGTGGCATGGCTTTTGCGTACCAGGCATATAAACTATATAATGAATGTACGGTAAAAGCTGCCAAACGGCTTATGTTCGGGTCATTTATTTATCTACCGGTAGTTCAGTTGGCTATTTTATTTGGTAAAAACTAATTTCAGTATGGAAGCACAGGTTATGGAAAACGGAAATACATCTGAAACAGCCGGTAAAGACAGAGCAATTAAAATGCTGCTTTGGATAGGCTTAGTAAGTATTGGAATGATGTTTGCAGGGCTTACCAGCGGTTACATTGTTCGCAGGGGTAGCGGTACCTGGCTTACATTTCAAATTCCTTTTCCTTTCTATATAAGTACTGCTATTATACTTATAAGCAGCATAACTATGAATATGGCTATGCAGGCTGCAAAAAAAGGTATTTTATCAGGAATTAGCAGGGCAATATTGCTTACATGGATACTCGGTATTGCATTTGGTGTATGTCAGTTTATGGGTTATAAAGCCCTGGTTGATGAAAAAATATTTTTGGTTGGCACCAATAGCAATGCTTCAGGTTCATACCTGTATGTATTATCATTAGTTCATCTTTGCCACATTATTGGCGGTTTAGTGGCGCTTAGTATTGCCTATGTTAAGTCTGTAAAAAAGAAATATTCGGCTGAAAACTACCTGGGTGTTAAGTTATGTGCAACATATTGGCATTTTCTTGATGGGTTGTGGGTTTACCTGTTTGTTTTTATGCTCCTTTACAGGTGAGAAAAAAAACAGGAATTATGGTTGTCAGAAAGCGAAACTTTTTAATTTTGTGCGCTGATAGGTCAAATTAAATTTTATATATGTCAAATCAAGCTACATTATCATTGCGTAAAGACTGGGACGGAGGCGTATCACCTTTTGGGGTAAGCTATGGCAAGTTGTTCATGTGGTTCTTCCTTGTGTCAGATGCTTTAACGTTCTCAAGTTTACTTTGCGCCTATGGTTTTATGCGCCATAAATTTGCCGGAGACTGGGCCGTGCCGAATAAGGTATTTACTCACTTTCCATTCGTTGAAGGAAGCCATCCGCTTGCTTATGTCGGCTTCATGACCTTTGACCTTATCATGAGTTCGGTTACTATGGTGTTGGCTGTTGAGGCGGGTCACAGGCTTAACCGCAAACAAGTTTCGGTATGGTTATTACTGACTATAATTGGTGGTTTAATATTTGTTGGCTCACAATGCTGGGAATGGTATCACTTCATTGTCGGTGAAGAAAGTGTTCAAGGATATCGTGACTATTTGATGAATGGAAAACATATAATTAATCCGCATTTTCAGGGAGCCAACTTAATAGTTAATGCTTATACTCAGTTACCAACTTTCGGCGACTTCTTTTTCTGTATAACCGGTTTTCACGGGTTCCACGTATTTAGCGGTGTTATAATAAATATTGTAATGCTTATAATGGTGCTGAATGGTGTTATGGATAGAAGGGGCCATTATGAAATGATTGAAAAAGCAGGATTATACTGGCACTTTGTGGATCTTGTTTGGGTATTCGTATTTACATTCTTTTACTTACTGTAATAATCAACGTATTAAAATAAACGCGTATGGATTTTTTTGAAGAATATAAGGGTTATCCGAATTACGAGAAAGCAGCTATACATGATGAGGCCCATGGAAAGCCGGTAAGGAAGAAATTATGGATGGTGTTTTGGATAATGCTCATAATAACTATAGGAGAGTTGATTATTGGTTCTCAATTCAATTTTACTGAAATTAATAAGGAGTATACTTTCATATTTCTTACACTGGTAAAGGCCTTTTTTATTGTATGGGTATTTATGCACCTTGGCGATGAAAGGAGAGCAATGAAATATGCTATAATTGCGCCATATACCTTATTTATATTTTACCTGGCATTTATGGCAATAACCGAAGGTGTTTACTCTAAGGTTATACGTGATGCCCTTGTTACGGTGGTGTTACACCAGTAGGCCTTGAAAAAAGCGCTGACATTACTATTTATATTAGTATTCCCATCAGCCATTTATGTTTTTTTTACTGCAGGTAAGGCAAAGTCCTTTATAAGACTTGAGTACTTTGGCCCTAAAAAACCAATTTGCATTAATGAAAATGGCAAAGTAAAAACCGATACCGCTTTTTACCAGGTTCCCGGCTTTAATTTATATAACCAGTTTGGTAAACAAGTTAATTCCTCTGTATTTAAAGGTAAAATATGGGTGGCTTATTTTGTGCATTTGCATGATGCTGAAAAGGCTCCTTCAATGGCGGTTTTAATGAACAGGATTGAAGAACGTACCGATTTGGATACTGCTTTACAACTGGTTACTTTCACCCTCGACTCGGAAAGTGTAAAAGGTATGCAAGACTATGCAACAACTGTACACGCAGGTAAAAAACGCATTTTTTTTAGTGAAAATGCACAAACACTTAATAACCTTGCAGTAGAAGGCTTTTATAAGCCCGTTGCTTCGCACGATACTATTGGCTTTAACCAGTTTTTCCTTATTGATAAGGAAAGCCATATACGTGGAATATATAATGGATTAAGAGTGAAAGAAATAGATAAACTTGTGGATGAAATAGGTATGATGGAAGCAGAGTATTTTTTGAAAAAGGAGATAAAAGAAGAGAAGGAAGGTAAAGCCAAAGACAAGGATGCGATTTAAATTATAATTTTGTGCCATGACAGATAAAACTTTGTTCCGGATAATTTTTGGTATAACCATTGCTGTAGTAGGGTTAGTTATAATACTTAACCTTATACCTAAGCCACATACTTTACCCGATATATTGAAGCATTGCCCTATGTTAAATGCAGTACTTAATGGCACATGTACAGTTCTGCTTATCTCTTCTTATTTTGCTATCCGTAATAAAAAAGTGAAATTACACCGCACCCTTAACATTACGGCATTTACCCTTTCGGCTATATTTCTGCTTAGTTATTCTGCATATCATGCATTTGCATCAGAAACACATTTTGGCGGTGATCCGACAGTAAAATACATTTACTTTTTTATTCTTATTTCACATATAATACTTGCCGCCCTAGTTTTGCCTTTAGTCCTGCTTACTTTCTATCGGGGCCTTAGTAACGATATTGTAAAGCACCGCAAAATTGCCCGTTGGGCTATGCCTATATGGCTTTATGTAACAACTACAGGGGTAGTAGTGTACCTTATGATATCTCCATACTACCAATTCTGAGTTTTTTGTAACTTCGTAGCATGAAAAACATCAGAAGATTATTTTTCTCTTTTGTAATTGTACTGCTTCCATTATGGTCGTCGGCTCAATGCTCTGTTTGCACAGCTGGCGTGCAGTCTAATGCGAATACCGGCGGCGGGATAGGTAAAACAATTAACTCAGGCATATTGTACCTGCTCACTATAACTTATTTGGTTTTCACTTTTGCAGCAGTTTACTTCTTTCGCGAGCATATTAAATACTACTCTAAGGTAGCAGTGCAGCGTATGCGAATGTTTATAGCTTCTCTCTAAACTGCTTACACAGGGAGGAGCCACAATCACCTTCTTATTTGAATATAGAAGTTACGCTAAGCAATAGGGCAAAAACCCTTATAATTAACTACTTTTGTAAACTTTAAATTTAAGCAATACCAATTATGGCAAGAATACTGACAGGCATACAGAGCACAGGTATTCCTCACCTTGGCAATATTTTAGGGGCAATTAAGCCGGCTATTGATATGTCGAATGATGCTAAGAATGATTCATTCCTTTTTATAGCCGATATGCACTCGCTTACTGCTATTAAAGATGCCGGTGTACTAAGAGAAAATACCTATACCGTTGCTGCTGCGTGGCTTGCTTGCGGGCTCAATACTGATAAAACAGTTTTTTATCGCCAGTCCGATATTCCTGAAGTGTGTGAACTTACATGGTATTTGAATTGTTTCACTCCTTATCCAATGCTGGCCAATGCGCATTCGTTTAAAGATAAACTTGATAGGTTGTCGGAAGTGAATGCAGGTGTGTTCATTTACCCGGTGTTAATGACTGCGGATATTATTTTATACGATGCCAATTTTGTTCCGGTTGGGAAGGATCAGCAACAACACCTTGAAATGGCACGTGATATAGCATCTGCATTTAACCGCCAATGTGGTGACACATTTGTGGTGCCTGAAGCAATGATAAATGAACAAGTCATGATCATTCCCGGTACTGATGGGCAAAAGATGAGTAAATCGTATAACAATACCATTAACATTTTCTTACCCGAAAAGGATTTGAAGAAAAATGTAATGAAGATTGTTACCGATGCCAAAACAGTTGAGGAGCCTAAGAATCCCGATACATGTAATGTGTTCAAATTGTATACCCTCTTGGCAGCAAAAGATAAAATAGAGGAAATGCGCAATAATTACCTGCGTGGCGGCATGGGTTACGGGCAAGCAAAAGAAACTTTGTTTGTTACTATAATGGAGAAGTTCGGTAAGGAAAGAGAGCTGTATAATCACTATATGAATAATATAGATGAGTTAGATAAACAGCTTAAAGTTGGAGCAGATAAAGCAAGGGTTGTCGCACACATTACATTAAAACGGGTACGAAAGGCTTTAGGATATTCATAATTGATTGTTTTAGATTTTCTATAAAAAGAAAAATATGTCAATAGAAAAAGAATTAGAAAAACGGATACTTGTGATAGATGGTGCAATGGGCACCATGATTCAGCGGTATAAACCGACTGAGGAAGATTATCGCGGGGAGCGTTTCAAAGATTATAAATTTTCGGTAAAAGGCAACAACGATCTTTTCTCTATCACCAAACCACAGATGATAGAAGAAATTCATACTGCTTATTTAGAAGCAGGCGCCGACATTATTGAAACTAATACATTTAATGCAAATCCATTATCGTTGGCTGATTATCATATGGAGGATTTGACCTATGAGTTGAACCTGGAATCAGCAAAGATTGCGAGGAAAGCCGTAGATGATTATGTTAAGAAACATCCGGGCAAACCAAAATTTGTTGCAGGAGCATTAGGTCCGACAAATAAAACGGCTTCACTTTCACCCGATGTAAACGATCCGGGATACAGGGCAGTTAGTTTTGATGATGTTGCAAATGCGTATACCGAGCAAATAAAAGGTCTGGTTGATGGCGGTGTAGATGTTCTATTGGTGGAAACTATCTTCGATAGTTTGAATGCAAAGGCCGCATTATTTGCCATTGAAACTTATTTCGAGAAAGCCGGGAAACGTTTGCCTATAATGGTTTCGGTAACTATTACCGATGCTAGTGGAAGAACACTTTCTGGTCAAACCGTAGAAGCATTCCTTACTTCGGTAAGACATGAGAACTTATTAAGCATTGGTTTGAACTGCGCCTTAGGAGCAAAAGAAATGAGACCATACCTGGAAGAAATGTCTCAGAAAGCACCGTATTACGTAAGTTGCTACCCTAATGCGGGCTTACCTAACCAGTTTGGCGAATATGACGAGACACCTGAAACTATGTGTACTCTTGTAACCGATTTTTTAAAGAATGGCTTTATAAATATTGTTGGCGGGTGCTGCGGTACAACACCCGATCATATTAAGGCAATTGCCCACGCTGCATCTATTGCAACGCCTCGTAAAAAACCGGTGGCAGATACTTCATTCCACTTGAGCGGATTGGAAGCTGTTACTCTTTTCCCGGGTAGTAATTTTATGAATATAGGGGAGCGTACCAATATTACAGGCTCAAAGAAATTCTCGCGTTTTATTACTTCCGGCGATTATGAAGGTGCGCTTGCGATAGCACGTGATCAGGTTGAAGGCGGTGCGCAGGTTATAGATATAAATATGGATGAGGCCATGATAGATTCAAAAGCTGCCATGGTGAAGTATTTAAATCTTGTTGCGGCTGAGCCCGATATTGCCCGCTTGCCTATAATGGTTGATTCTTCGAAATGGGAAGTTATTGAAGCGGGATTAAAATGCCTGCAAGGCAAGGGTATTGTTAATTCTATCAGCTTAAAAGAAGGCGAAGAAGCATTTAAAGAACACGCACGAAAGGTTAAGAAATATGGTGCTGCAACGGTTGTTATGGCTTTTGATGAAAAAGGCCAGGCTGATACATTAGAGCGCAGAAAAGAAATATGCAGAAGAGCATATGATATCTTAACTAAAGAAGTTGGATTTCCTCCCCAAGATATAATTTTCGATCCGAATATATTTCCTGTGGCTACAGGCATGGAGGAACATAAACGCAATGCAATCGATTTTTTTGATTCCACAAAATGGATAAAAGAGAATTTGCCTTTTGCTAAAGTAAGCGGCGGTGTTAGTAATGTATCTTTCTCTTTCCGTGGTAACGATACTGTTAGGGAAGCTATACATTCTGCATTCCTATACCATGCTGTAAAAGCAGGCATGGATATGGGTATTGTAAACCCCGGCATGTTGCAGATTTATGATGAAATACCGAAGGACTTACTTATTCTGGTGGAAGACGTATTATTGAACCGCACAGAGGATGCTACCGAAAAACTTTTGAATTATGCTGAGACAGTAAAGTCGGCTGGTAAGAAAATTGAAAAGGATGAAGAGTGGAGAAAGTTGCCGGTAAAAGAGCGCCTTGCGCATGCTTTGGTAAAAGGCATCACCGATTACATTGATCAAGATACCGAAGAAGCTCGCAAATTATATGCTAAATCGCTGGAGGTGATTGAAGGCCCCTTGATGGATGGCATGAGTATTGTAGGTGATCTGTTTGGTTCCGGTAAAATGTTTTTGCCTCAGGTTGTTAAGAGTGCACGGGTAATGAAGAAATCTGTTGCGTACTTAACTCCTTTTATGGAAGCTGAGAAATCGGAAGGCGCTGCGGCAGTAGGTAAAATATTAATGGCTACTGTTAAAGGCGATGTGCACGATATTGGCAAAAATATTGTAGGTGTTGTGTTAGGTTGCAATAACTATAGGGTTATTGACATGGGTGTGATGGTCCCTTGCGAGAAAATATTGGAAGAAGCCATAAAAGAAAAAGTAGATATTATTGGTGTGAGCGGACTGATAACCCCATCGTTAGATGAGATGGTGCATATAGCCAAGGAAATGAAAAGATTAAATCTTAACATTCCATTGCTTATTGGTGGGGCTACAACTTCTAAAATACATACTGCAGTTAAAATAGCACCGGAGTATGACTTTCCTGTTATATATGTGAATGATGCATCACGTTGTGTGAATGTAGCCAGCAGCTTATTGTCGGAAAGTAAGCCTGAGTATGTTGAGAAGATAAGCCAGGAATATGAAAGCCTGCGCAAACAACATCAAAATAAGCAAGCACAGGACAAGTATATAAGCCTGGCCGAAGCGCGTGCCAATAAGTTTAAAACCGATTGGAATACGGCTGAAATAATAAAACCAAGTGTTATCGGTAATAAGGTATTTACAAATTATCCTTTGGCCGAAATTGCTAAGTATATTGACTGGACGCCTTTCTTTCATGCATGGGAGATGAAAGGCAGCTACCCTAAAATTTTCAGTGACCCTGAACGCGGACAAGAAGCGAAAAAACTTTTTGACGATGCCCAGAAAATGCTGGAGAAGATAATTGTTGGAAAGTGGTTATCCGCAAATGCGGTTATCGGGTTTTATCCTGCCAATACAATTGGTGATGACGATATTGAGATTTATACTGATGATACACGCAAGAATGTAAAAACAATTTTCCATTCACTGCGTCAACAAACTAAAAAAGCAGAAGGGCAGAATAATGTTGCACTTGCTGACTTTATTGCTCCTAAGGAAAGTGGCAAGAAAGATTATATAGGTGGCTTTGCTGTTACAGCAGGTATAGGTATAGAGAAGTGGATAAAGAAATTTGAAAGCGAACATGATGATTATAGTAGCATAATGATAAAAGCATTGGCAGATAGACTTGCTGAAGCATTTGCTGAATTGATGCACGAGAAAGTGAGAAAAGAAATTTGGGCTTATGTACCTGACGAAAAACTAAGCGGAGAAGAACTGATAAAAGAAGAATACCGGGGTATTCGCCCTGCACCGGGGTATCCTGCCAGCCCTGATCATACAGAGAAAACATTGCATTTTAATTTACTTGAAGTAAAAAGGAACACCGGCATTGAATTGACAGAAAGCATGGCGATGTATCCTACCGCCGCTGTGAGTGGCTTGTATTTTGCTCATCCGGGTTCGCATTATTTTGCATTAGGCAAAATAAATAAAGAGCAATTGGAAGATTATGCCCGTCGCAAAGGCATGAGTATTGAAGAAGCTGAAAAATGGATGAGGCCTAATTTAAGCTACGCTTAATTGGCTTCCGGTGCAATTACCTTCAATGTTTTAGGCGCTACCTCAACTTTAATTTCATCAGCGATTCCACCGGGTTCTCCATCATAATGTACACATAATGGAGTATGCTTGTCTACATTACGGATTATAATGCTCTTGCCCCTTATAGCGTGCATATAAGGAGAACTATTGAGCGACCAGCCGAATAGGCGGAAAGCCAATATGGGTGCTATAAAAATCGGGAATGGTTTTAAAATGCAAACATCTAATAAGCCATCTCGTGTAGATGCCTTGGGGGCTATGTGTGCATTATTGCCATATTGACTACCATTGGCAATGCTTATAAGAAATGCTTTTTCTCGCGTAGTTTTTCCATCCACAGTAATATCATATTCTGCAGGCTTGTAGCTGAAATAGTTTGATATGGCTAAAGAAACGTAGGTGAAGAAACCTCTTTTTTTGCTTTTAGAAAATTGATTTGCAACCTCG
>JABCZW010000021.1 GCA_013289475.1 Bacteroidota bacterium | reverse complement strand
CATAAAGCCGCATTGAGCATTTGAACGGCCGATAAGGCCGATAAATGCTAATGACAATAAGTAGAGTTGTTTTCTTTTCATGATAGTTTTTTTAATAAAATTGTATTCTGTTATTTTGCGCAAAGTATCAGGGGAGCGCTTTTTTACGAGCGCAAAAGAAATCAACACGGATTTACTCAGTGTTAAGTTAATGTTAATAATAGCCTTATCTAAATAGTTTAAGCAGTTATACTACCAATTAAATGCCTCTATAATAATTGGAAACCAAATGAATATGCAGCATTTATTGTCTCATGTTATTTTATTGTTAATAATGGTGTAAATAAAAAATTAACAATTACATAACATATAATACTAAACTAAAGCTTGACAGATATATAATATTGCGAACTATAAAATTTTCTTTCAACTTTTAACCCTGATAAAATGAAAAAGATTACGCTATCATTATTACTGCTCTGTTTATTTGGGAGCATTTATACATTACAAGCACAATATGTTGGCAAGCCCCCGGCACACGTTATATTTATTTTAGAGGAGAATTATTCTTACGCCAAAATTATTGGTTCATCCTATGCGCCAACATTTACATGGCTCTCCAAACAATCATACGTGGCAAATTTAACTAATGATTATGCCATTACCCATCCGAGCGAACCAAATTATCTGGAGCTATTTTCCGGCTCCAATCAAGGCGTAACTACTGACGAAATAGGTCCTGACGCATCGGCGCCATTTAGCGATTGCAATATGGCTTCTTCAATGATTCAGAAAGGTTATACTTTTAAAGGATACTCTGAAACCCAGCCTTCTGTAGGATGGTATTCTACAAATAGTGGCAATTATGTTACAAAGCATTGCCCATGGATAAATTGGGTAGGTGGAAGCAACGCCGATTCTGTTCCTATAAAAGACATGCTGCCATTTGCCCCTATAGGTACTTATTATCCTGATTCGACCCATTATTCTACATTGCCAACCTTGTCATGGGTAATTCCTAACCTGGTAGATGACATGCATGACCCCTACACTGCTTCTACTGCAATTTCTAACGGAGATGCATGGTTTAAAACAAATATGATGCCTTTAGTGCGTTGGGCTTCTAATCCCGCCAACAATACAGTGGTTATAGCCATTTGGGATGAAGATGATGGTTCAGCAAGTAACAACATTCCTCTTTTAATTTGCAGTGGCTTAGTAAAAGGCGGAACTTATACCACTCCAAAAACCAATCATTACAGCGTTTATAAAATGATTGAAGAGATGTATGGTATTACCCCCCAATGCGGCTCAAGCGCCACTGCTACGGATATAACTTCAAATTTGTGGAATGCTGTTTATACAGGAGTAAATACAGTTAATGAGCCTGTTGACCAGGTAAACACCTGGCCCGTTCCTGCAAAAGATGAATTGAATATGAATATTATTTCAAGCACGGAAGGAAAGGCCAGCATAGGAATATATGATATTACAGGCAGATTGGTTAAACAAATGCCTGCTCAATTGAAAACCGGCGATAATAATTTTATTATTGGCACCAGCGATATTTCAAATGGTGTTTATTTCCTTAACATTACAGGAGATAAAATAAATATCTGCAAAAAAATTGTCGTTGGCAAGTAATTGCATTTTATAACAAAAAAACATTATAGAAAAAAGAGGGCTTGGCTCTCTTTTTCTGTTTCTGGAAAGCAAGAAAACATAACAATTCCTTAATATCTCTTCTTGAGGCTAACACTTGTTAGATATGTAATATTGCAACGCAAAATAATTAATCTTTTTAACCCTGAAAATGAAAAAGACTACCTTACTTAAAATTATATCTTGTTTATTAATGGGCAGCTATGCTTTACATGCCCAGCCACCCACGCACGTTGTTTTTGTAATAGAAGAAAATTATGCTTACGCTAAAATTATTGGCTCCGCATATGCTCCAACATTTACATGGCTTTCGAAACAATCATACGTAGCTAACTTTACTGATTGTTATGCTATTACCCATCCGAGCGAACCTAATTATCTCGAACTATTTTCAGGTTCTAACCAAGGTGTTTTATTTGATGAATCCGGCCCCGATTCCAAAGCCCCTTTCTGCGATTGCAACCTGGCCTCTTCGTTAATTCAAAAGGGGTATACTTTTACAGGATATTCAGAAACCCAGCCTTCGGCGGGTTGGTACCAATCAGATGCAGGCGAATTCGTTACCAAGCATTGCCCCTGGATAAATTGGGTGGGTGGTAGTTGCGCTGATTCTGTTCCGATTAAAGATATGCTGCCGTTTGCACCGGTGGGAACTTACTTCCCGGATTCTAATCATTACGGTACACTTCCAACCGTATCATGGGTAATACCTAACCTGGTTGATGATATGCACGATCCTTCTACTGCATCTGTTGCAATCCCTAATGGAGATGCATGGTTTAAAACAAACATGATGCCTTTGGTGCGTTGGGCTGCAAATCCTGCAAACAATACTATTGTTATTGCAATTTGGGATGAAGATGATTATTCAGCAAGTAATAATATTCCTTTTCTTATTTGTGGCGGAAATGTAAAAGGCGGAAATATTACTTCTCCGAAAATCAATCATTACAGTGTGTTGAAGATGGTTGAGGATATGTATGGGTTAACTGAATGTGGTTCCAGTTCTGGAGCAACAGCTGTTCCGAGTTTTTGGGTTGGTATAAATTCAATCAATCAGCCAGCTAATGATGTTAAAACCTGGCCTGTTCCTGCAACTGATGAATTAAATATGAATATTACTGCATCTTCCGAGAACAAAGCGAAAATTGGGTTATATGATATTACAGGCAGGTTAGTGAAAGAAATGTTGACCGAATTAAAACCGGGAGATAATAACCTTACTATCAATACCAGTGATATTTCAAATGGTGTTTACTTCCTGAATGTTACAGGGGATAAGATAAATGTCTCAAGGAAAGTTGTAATTGGTAGGTAAGCCGTGCATATATCAATAAATGTATATATAATCTTAGTGTTATATATATATTGAATTATCTAAAAGTTTATAGAGAATCAAATTCTTGAATTATGAAAATCAAAAAAATATTTATATTATCTGTTGCTTTATTGACTTATAGTGTTTCAAATGCGCAGTTTGCCGATTATAAAAACTATCCTGTAACTATAGCGCCACATGAATCTGCTGATTCAACACGCGGGCATTTTTGGGGCTACATGTTTGGCAGTTATTATACCAAATTGCATGCCGATTCAGTAGGGCAGGGATACAGCCAATATTCCCAGTTGCCAAAGGGGTCCAATGCATTTTCACTTCAACGCTTATATCTTGGTTATGATTATTTTTTCAATAAGCAGTTTTCGGCACATGTTGTTATGGCTCACGAAGAAAATGCGGACGATGCATATACAACTTCAATAACTGTAGACCAGAAAAATAACAGGATATTTTACCTGAAATATGCGAACATAGAATGGGACAATATATTTAAAGGATCTAAACTTTCTGTAGGTTCTATTACCACACCTTCATTTGCTATTACCGAAGAGCCTTTTTGGGGTTACCGTTCAATAGACAGAACTATAATGGACATGAAAGGCATTACAGGTTCTTATGATTTGGGTGCAAATTTAGGTGGTAAGATCTGGAGTAAGAAAGATGATATGGGAATTGAAAATGCATGTATAGGCTACAACTTTATGGTTGGTAATGGCCTTGGTGCAGTACCTGATAACGCAGCTTTTTTAAATTACTATACAGTTTGGAAGAAATACTATGGTGATTTGTATGTGAAACTTCTTAATGACAAACTTGTTCTTGACCTGTATGGCGACGGGCGGACCCTGGGATGGACTCCTATACCCGGTTATGCACATGATTTGCACCAATATTACCTTACCGGCAGAGTTTTTCTTGGTTATAAAACTAAGAACTTTAACATAAGTGCTGAGTATTTTAAACAAATACAAAAAAGCATGTTAGCCGAAGTAAGCGGGCCCGGTGTTCCGGCGCAGGGAGATACTGTTGATAATATCCAAACCGGTTTTTCGATTATGGCAGCAGCAGTTTTAATCAGAGATAAGAATACAGGTGCTCCTAAATTAAGCATATTTGCCAGGTACGATGGGTTCAATCCTGATCTTAACTATAACCCGAATGTTTTTTACCAGCCAGGTGGACTTACTGTCAATAGTGTTCCCTATGATCTGGCTAATCCAATTACCGAATCATATTATGTAGTTGGATTTGATTTTCAGCCCATAAAGCAAATACACTTTATGCCTAATATCTGGTATGATGGAATTACAAACCGGAACAATAATCTTACAGCTCTGGAGAAATCTGATTACGACTTAGTAGCGCGTATTACATTCTACTATCAGTTCTTTAAGAACTAGCTATTCGTCTTCATATATTATATATTTGTAACTCATTATCCCTGGTATGAGAAATAAAGTATTTTGTTTCCTGGTAACTTTTACTGTGTTTTTTTCTGTTAAAGCACAAACATGGACTCCTGTAGGTACAGGTATTACTGGAATAAGTGTTAACACTACGTGGTCATTATTTGCCTACGATTCTGTACTATATGCCGGTGGTTGGTTCGATAGCGCCGGTGGAGTAAATGCAAATGATATTGCGCAATGGAACGGCACAAATTGGGCTACAATTGGTACTGGTTCGAGCGGGTATATAAATGCAATGGCATCATATAAAGGTAATTTGTATGCGGGTGGTTTATTTGATACCATTGGTGGTATAGTGGCCCATAACATTGCTATGTGGAATGGCTCCGTTTGGGCTCCGGTTGGAAAGGGAATAAAAACTGTTCAATATGGGCCATATACAATGGCTGTATATAATGGAAACCTGTATGTAGGTGGTTCATTTGATAGTGTTGATGGTAAACTTATGTATGGAATTGCACAATGGGATGGCACAACCTGGTCAGCAGTTGGTACAGGTATATATGCTAAAGATGAGGAAGATGGTGTGTTTGCCATGACTGTTTATAACGGAGAATTGTATGTTGCAGGTGGTTTCGATAGTGCAGGCGGCCTTCCCGTTGTAAGCGAAATGGCAAAATGGAACGGTACAAAGTGGTCGAATATTAATGGTTATACAAATGGAGCCATTAGTGCACTGGCTGTATATAATGGAAATCTTTATGCCGGCGGCTGGTTAGATACTCTTGGTGGAATAGCCGCAAATAGCATAGGTATGTGGAATGGTACAACATGGTCAGCGCTTGATTCAGGTTTATATGGTGAGCCCGGCGGGTCGCAGGTAAATGCATTGGCCGTGTATAATGGAGAACTCTATGCCGGTGGCTATTTCGATACAATAAATAACAGGTATGTTAATTGTATAGCAAAATGGAATGGTTCAGTTTGGACACCGGTTGGCTCCGGCATAAGCAATGGCGGTTCAGTTAATACAATGGTAGTTTTTAATAATTCATTATATGTAGGTGGGGGATTTGATAGTGCCGGCGGTGTATATGCAAAAAATATTGCCATGTGGACATACCCTGAATCTGTAAATGAAATTTCGGATAATAATAATATTGCAGTTTACCCTAACCCGGCAAATGATAGGTTAAGTATTGAAATGAATACTATTAATAATAGCATGCAATACACAATATATGATGAACTTGGCCGGCAAATTGAATTAGGTAAATTACCTTCAGCTAAAAATAATGGCATAGATATAAGCACATACCCTCCCGGGATTTACATGATATCGGTAACCACTGCAACTAATAAAAGATATACTGCTAAGTTTATTAAGGATTAATATTCTGTAAATCAATACAGTATTCCTGTTTTATCATAAAAAAGTCAATATTTCTATTGCTTTTTCAATAGTAATCTTTACATTTACTTAATGTTTACGTAATATTTGCGTAACATAAAATTAACTTTAATCATTTAAACCCTGAAAAAATGAGAAAGATTACCTTGTTTTTATTTGCCTTGTGTTTACTAGCAGGTGTTAATTCCTTGTATGCGCAGCTACCAAAGTATGACCATGTAATAATAGTAATGGAGGAAAACTATTCGTATGTTCAAATAATTGGCACCACGAACGCACCTGTTCTTACTGCTTTATCAAAGACTAAGTATACGGCCAATTTCACAAATTCATATGGTAATTCACACCCTAGTGAACCTAATTACCTCGAGTTGTTTTCAGGCTCAAACCAGGGCGTAACTACAGATATTGTTGGCCCTGCTTCAAATGCACCTTTTAACGATTGCAATATGGGTTCATCGCTTATTGCTGCAGGATATTCATTTATCGGTTATGCGGAAAGTCAACCTTCTGTAGGTTGGACAAAAGGTACATCGGGCAACTATTACACCAAGCATTGCCCTTGGATAAACTGGATGGTTGGCGCAACTTCTGATTCTATTCCGATTAATTCTGATTTGCCTTATTCAAGTTTTCCTGACTCTCTTCATTACAGTAACCTGCCAACAGTTTCATGGGTAATACCCAATATTGTAGATGATATGCACAACCCTACCGGATCAAGTACAGCTATTCAAAATGGTGACGCATGGTTTAAAAAAAATATTATGCCTTTGGTTAGATGGGCAGTAACGCATAATACCCTTGTAATTACAACCTGGGATGAAGATGATAATCTTCATAGTAATAACATTGCTACACTTTTCAGCGGTTCAAATATAAATGGTGGCACTTATAGTACACCAACATTTACCCACTATGATGTGTTGCGTACCATTGAAGATATGTATGGTTTGCCTTATTGCGGTTCCAGCTCAACAGCTGCTGACATTACGGGCATGTGGAATATCACTACATCAATAATTCCTGAAACCATAGTGAGCAATAGCGTTGCTATTTGGCCGGTACCTGCAAAAGGGCAATTGAATATGAAGATCACTACTAACGCGGCAGATAAAGCACATATTAGTATAAGTGATATTACCGGAAGAGTGGTTAAGCAAGAAAATACGGATTTAAAATCTGGCGACAACTCAATTGACCTAAATATTGAGGGTTTTGCTAACGGAATTTACTTTGTAAACATTAATGGCACAGCATTGAATGTTTGCAGAAAGGTTGTGGTGCAGAATTAAATTTCGATATTCTTTAAAAGGCTGTAAGGTATTACTTTACAGCCTTTTCTTTTTAATCCTTGAATGTCTTTGGGACTTTAGGATCAGTAACAAGAATATAATCTCCGAGGCTTTTGTACTGGCTCCAATTAATGTTTGGAAAATTGTCATCAGATGTACTTGAGACTATCAATATTTTTGCTTTAGGGCTGTATTTCTTTAATTGCGTAACAACTGCATAGCCTTCTTCACTATGGAATCTGCCATTAACCTGCATTACTTTTTTCTGAGGATGCGTTTTCATATATTCTGAAATGGAGTAGGCCATAGTGGCATCCCATAACGATTGCGCTACTACCAAGTCGAATGACATCATGGGCATTGGTGGCATAATAGTCTTTGCTGTATCATTTTTTGATTGAGTGCTTGGCGCCATTGTATGCCCCGACATTTCCTGCAGTTTCTCGTAGTATTTGCCGGTAGCAGTATCATAGGGTAGAGGAGCAAAGTATTTTTTTGATGTTTCAGGAAGAAGCTCTAATCCTTTCTCTCCTTTTCTTCCTGCAATATTGGTGTAACGACTTGGTGAATTGGCACAAACTACATCTAAATGATTTGTTTTTGCAAATTCAACCATCGGGCGATAGTCTCTGTAATTGCTCCAAACTCTGGCATCTTTCTTGAAATCTTTTTCGCGTATATAACCAGTAAGGTATTCGTTCATTACTCCCTGTATATCCCTATCGAACATTTCCATAGATAAAGCCATGGCGCTATTATACTTGTTATACAAGAGCATTAATAATGTTTTCTCTGCATAATGTGTTACTGAGTCATTGTGTTCTTCACCATAAAACACTACATCATAATTCTGCATGTCGGTAACAACATCCTGCATACTTACTTCCCTGCCCGACTTCACAGAATAAATGCGGTAGTTCTTTTCTGAGAGACCTTTTGAAGTATCAGTCTGCGCAGATAAAATTACAGAAGTGAAAATGAAAAATGAAAATGCAATAAGCCGATCATTCATATTTTTCAACTTAATAAACCACTATCTTTTTCTCGGCTTTAGAATTATGTCCATCTATAGTCAGGAAATAAACTCCTTTACCATAACCTGACATATTAATGCTGCCTGTATATTGTCCTGCCGAATATATGTTCTCTGTATAAACCGTTTGCCCAAGCACATTAATAATATGCAGGTTATAATCGCCTATAGGGAAATCAAAAACTAATTGTAAGTTTCCATTGGTAGGGTTAGGGTATAATCCTGCTTCAGTGTTCAATGAAATTTCATTTATACCTGAAACCGCAGTTACCGTAAATGCCCCTGTATCTGACGAACAACCATATTGGTTAGTAATTATTACAGAGTAAACTCCGAATGGTAAAGATGGAGATTGGGTATAGGTACTTGATGTGGCACCTGCTATTGGTGTACCAGTATAAAACCATTGATATGAAGATGCAGATGTATTGCATGTAAGTACTTGCAGCGCTTGTGTAATAACTGGCTTAGCCGGATCAGGATTTACTGTTATGTATCCTGTTTTTGTAAGCGAATTATTACCTATTGCGTTAGTTGCCGTTAATGAAACAGAATACGTACCTGCGGTGGAATAAACCACGACAGGGTTTTGCATTGTTGACGTTGCCGGATTCCCATTCTGGAATGTCCATGCCCAACTGGTAGGCTGGCCCGAAGAAGAGTCGGTAAACTGCACGGTATCGTGTATGCAATAGGTGGTAGGGTATGCTGTAAACATAGCTGTAGGTGCCACAGTAGGAGGAGTCCAATGTGGTGTTGCCCATGTTCCTCTGCCAAAAGTAGCGGCTCTTAATGTATGTGTTGGGTTAAACATGGCTAACTGTAATACAACTACGTTTGGTAAACCTGCACTGTAGTTTACCCAGCCTTTAGTAATAGTATCTCTGTAATAAACTCCACAATCCATGCCAATGTATATGCCATTTGCAGTGCCACTTTCATAGAGAATGCAATTCACAGGTAAGTTAGGTAATCCTGCAGATATATTTGTCCATGTAGGTGTTGCAGTGTTTCCGTTGGCCGAATAAAATACCTTAACGCTGTCATTGTATCCTGAGAATGTAACCCATACCTGTGCAGGGTTTTTAGTATTAACAGCTATAGCACTTAATGCTGCGCTGTTAGCAGGTAATCCGTTTGTAATATTTGTCCATGTAGGTGTACCCACATTTATGTTCGAAGTAAATTCTATGATGCTTGTTCCTAAAGAGTCATACCCGCCCGCATAAACATTATTATTGTTTGATGAATCAATTGCTATGGCAGAAATTTCACTCAAGCTATCGGCACCACCCCAGGTACTTTTCTGTACCCAGTTGTTGCCCTGGTTGGTTGACTGGTAAACATCAGAGAAGCCACAATAAATAGTATTAGGTGTAGCCGGATCTTCTAAAAACTCAGTAACCCATGGACCGGTATTAGGTAAGCCTGTTGTTATTGAACCAAAACCCGTGCCGCCAATATTGGCATATAATGAGCCCATTGGATAAGAAGCATATTGGTTATTGTCATTAGTGTAATCAATAAAACATAAAGTTCCGTCTCCGCCAACTACTTGCGACCAGGAGGTACTACTTGCAGCAGATTGATTGGTACCATTATCCTGCCATCCTGTTAAGAATAATGAAGAGGTTAGCTGAGAATTACCTATTCCATATTGTTGGGCAATACTCAGGTTATTATTAAGGTCTAAAGTTGTAGCGGTGGTAACTGGAAGTTGAACTTTAAATACACCTCCATCGCATCCCACAATAAAGTATTTTCCACCACCTGGTTCAAAATTTATATGATGTATATCGGCATGTACATAAGGGTTGTTGTTCCATGAAGTAATATCTTTCTTCCCGAAGCTAACACCAGCATTAGCCGATGCCCAAATATCAACTCCGCCAATTAACAGGCTATCCTTATTGGTAGGAGAAACTGCAATAGATAAATCGTACCATGCTTGTCCTGTTCCTTTATCACTGCCATTATTATTCCAGCCCATTGGGTTTACCGATAAGGCACTGGTAGATTGTGCATTAAAAGTATTTCCTCCGTCGGTGGATAAATATATTCCATCGAAACCACCTGCTTTTACAACACCAGCTAAAATGTATACATATTGCGAATCGGCAGGAGTAACGCCTATTTCAAGCCTGTCTCCCGAATTCCACCCACCTGTAATTTGTGTAAATGATGTCCCGTAGTTATTCGAACGCCAGAATGTTCCGTCGAAACCGGAAGCAAATACAACATCGGTGTGATTTGCCATAAATTCAACATCGCGTATATCATGACCAGGAATAACATTGGTCCATAGTTGACCACTATTAGAAGAATAATATAACCCTACAGTAGATGCTGCAAAAATTACTGAAGTATCTTTAGGGCTAAGCAATAATTGCTGAATAGTAGTAGCCGATGGCCCTGTTGAAGGTAATTGTAAATACAGTCCGGTGGGGTTCCATGTATTTCCTCCATCGGTAGTTTTTAAAACACCTACCGTACTAGGTGTAGATCCTGCATATCCTCCGTCTCCATCACCCATGGCAATATATTGCACATTAGTATTAAGTGGATTAATGGCAATATCATCTACCGCTAGGTCTATTAAATGATCGGTATTGGTTGTCCAGCTTGCTCCTCCATTGGTGGTTTTCCAAAGCCCCCCGGAAGGGGTACATGCAAATATAGTATTGGTGTTCCCTGGCATAAACCTTACATGGTTTACCCTACCAACACCTGCTAAATTAGAATCTCCAATGCTGCCTATATAATTCCAGCTCGATGTGGCTTCGGTACGTTTGGTGCTTTTTTTGTTGTTAAGGTCGGCGAGGTAGTTGTTGTATTCTTTTTCAAGTAAAGCTGCGTTAGGCCTGTTACCTGAAGGGAATGTACGTTGTGCATAAAACCATTCCCAGCGTTTAAATAATGTATAAGCTCCATTGGTCTCTTCTTCGTCATCGCCCGGTTTTGCTGTGGTACTTTTTGCTTTATTGTTTTTGGGTTGAGTGGCATACCACTTATAAAATGCTTTTTGTACATCATGTACATTGTACTTGGCATCAGTCATCATTGTTCTCCAATCTTGTGCAGAAAGATTAAAAGAGAATAACAAAGAAATAACCACCAGGATTAGAGTATACTTCTTCATGAGATTTTAAAATTTGATGCCGAATGTATGTAATACTTCCATCTTATCCAAATAAGATAGAAGTAAGGATAAGAAAGTGTAGTAGGATTCTAATTATTTTCTTCTCCTGTCAATAGATCCTTTTCAGAAAACATAGAGCCTAACAGGTCCTGGAATTGAACACTTCTTTCTAAACTCTTTTTGCCAATTAAAGAATGCTCTGATAAAGCAAACAGAGCAAACTCCATCATTATCAGTTTTTCTATTTTATTCAATTTAGGAATGTATGATTCTACCAAATCTCCCAAGCCCGGAACATTGTTCAGTATTTTTGTATAATCTTTATCGGTTTCTAAGAATAAACAATCGACTGTATTTCCTTCTCCAAACCAGCTAATGATGGCCTGGTATGGGCTAGGTTCTTTTTTCTTTTTTAATTTACCCGGGTCAGGGAACCACTGTAAAAATTCACTACGTATGGCTTTGCCTAGTAAGTTGCGCGCCACAATGGCGGCGCCTTCCTGTTCGCCTTCATAAACTAATTCTATTTTGCCATTGACAGAAGGAATAACACCAAACAAGTCTACAATTCGTGCAAATGTTTTTTCTTCGTTATTTAATAACATTCTCCGTTCTGCCGTACTTACCAGGTTTTCATAAGCTGAAATAGTTAAGCGTGCTGAAACACCACTCTTTGAATCGACAAATTCGTTTTCGCGTGCTTCAAATGCAATGCGTTCAATCAATGTTGCCAATAAGTCGCCCACTGCTACCGTTTGTTTTTGAGGATGGCTCAACTTAGCTTCCTGCGAAGTGATTTTTTTAGATAATGCAATGCTCTTAGGGTAGTGGGTCAATATCTGGCTTCCTATCCTGTCTTTTAAAGGGGTAACAATACTTCCCCTGTTGGTATAATCTTCGGGGTTGGCGGTAAAAATAAATTGAATGTCTAAAGGAATCCGCAATTTAAATCCTCTTATCTGTATATCTCCTTCTTGCAAAATATTAAACAATGCAACTTGTATGCGGGCCTGCAGGTCGGGCAATTCATTAATTACAAATATGCAACGGTTACTACGCGGAATAATACCGTAATGTATAACACGTTCATCAGCATAACTTAAGCGCAGATTGGCTGCTTTTATAGGGTCCACATCTCCAATTAAATCTGCCATAGATACATCAGGTGTTGCCAATTTCTCAACGTATCTTTCGGTGTGGTGCAACCAGGCAATTGGTGTTTTGTCTTTTAGTTCTTCTATTTTATTCTTTGCATAACCCGAAATAGGATTCAGCGGGTCATCATTTAATTCGCTTCCTTCTACAATAGGTATGTATTCATCCAGCAGGTCGGTCAACTGACGGGCGATTCTTGTTTTTGCCTGTCCTCGTAAACCCAGTAAATTAATATTGTGGCGAGATAGTATAGCTCTTTCAAGCTCAGGTATTACAGTGTCTTCAAAACCTACAATGCCTTTAAATACATTTTCTTTCTTTTTTATTTTCTCAACCAGGTTATCCCGTAATTCATCCTTTATACCTTTTGATTTGTATCCAGCTTTTTTTAATTCCCCTAATGTTTTACAAGTGTTCATATCTGTTTGTTTATTTAAAACTGCGTTTCTTATTTCTTTCAAAATCTTCGAAAATATAATCTCCCAATCCTTTCAATGATGTGTAAAAAGCTTTACCATTATTAGCTTCGGTAAAGTCGTGAACAAATTCCTGAAGGTAAGGATCATCGGTAACCATAAATGTAGTGATGGGTATTCTTAATCTGCGGCAACTTTGAGCGAGGGTTAAACATTTATTGATGATCTTCCTGTCGAGGCCAAAACTATTCTTATAATACTGTCCATTTTCTTTTAAGCATGTAGGCTTACCGTCAGTGATCATAAAAATCTGCTTATTCGCATTCTTTCTTCTTCGTAACAGATCCATAGCCAGTTCTATTCCAGCCACCGTATTGGTGTGGTAAGGGCCTACCTGCAAATAGGGCAGGTCCTTAATTTCTATTTGCCATGCATCATCTCCAAAGACTATAATATCGAGTGTATCTTTCGGATACTTCCGTTTAATAAGTTCTGCCAATGCCATGGCCACATTTTTGGCAGGAGTAATCCTATCCTCTCCATAGAGTATCATGGAGTGAGATATATCAATCATCAGTACAGTTGATGTTTGTGTCTTATGCTCTTTTTCTTTTACTTCTAAATCATTTTCGGTGATCATGAAATTATTTATTCCATTATTTATCTGTGCATTCTTCATGCTTTCCAGCATTGATATCTGGTCGAGTGTATCACCAAACTGAAATGGGCGTATATCGCTGCTGGTCTCATCTCCGTTGCCGGTGTATTTAGTATTATGGTTTCCTGATTTACCTTTTTTTAGCTTGCCAAATATTTTTTCTAAGGCCTGTTGTCTTATAGATTGTTCGGTTTTAGCCGTAATTGCAATACCACCAGAACCGGGAGATTCCTCCCGTATATACCCTTTGTCTTTAAGATCTTGTATAAAATCTCCAATACCATAATCGGGTTCGGTTAATTTATATTCCTTATCCAATTCGGTGAGCCAGCTAATGGCTTCATTGAAATCGCCGCTTGTATAAGTAATAAGCTGCTTGAAAATCTCAAAAAGCTTATCGAAAGGACTTTGGTCAGGTTTATTGTATTTGCCAAATCTGTAACCAAGCATAATCTGTAATAATTATGTGAATTTAGAAATTAAATTCCATTACGGGAATATTTATAATCACAATATATATACGGAAATGGTAAATGCAGGGATTAGCTTGTCTCGAAGGGACTTTTAGCGCTTCCTTCTATAATAGGCTGTTACACCCCCTCAGAGGCCACACTAGTAAAGAGATATAGAAATTCCATGTTATATGAAGCTGCTGCAGAAGCATTGATAGTCAATACTATGGCTAACTGCCTGTTTGTAGTGGAAATAGTACTTTAAATATTCACACAAGTACCTTTTGTAAGGTTTTACTTATACTATGCCACATAATACTTTATAGCGCCAAATTTTAATTTATTTGGGTAATCTTCAATTCCACTCTCCGGTTTAATTGTCTCCCTTCAGGATTGTCTGTACCGTTTGAATTTTTATTGGGCGCTGCCGGCATAGTTTTGCCATATCCTTTGGCTTTCATTCTATCTGCACTGATGCCATTCTCTATAAGGTGGGTTACTACCGATTGGGCGCGCGCTTCTGAAAGTTTCTGGTTATAATCTTCACTGCCTTTGCTATCGGTATGCCCTGATATTTCTACTTTCATATTTGGGTTACCTTTCATGAGCATTAAAAGATTTTTTAATTCAACATTGGAGAGGGGACGTAGCGTGGCTTTGTCGAAATCAAAGAAAATATTGTTTAGTACTATTTTGGAGCCAACCGTAATTGGATTTAGCGCCACAGCTTTGTCTATCTCATAGTAGTTTGATTCTTTAGGTATTTCCATGTTTTCGGAATAGAAAAGATGATCTTTTGCCTGGTATGTAATGTTGTAATTTTTACCCGGTACAAGGATAAAAAGAAATTTACCTGTTTTGCTGTTTGCATGATAGACACCTACAACTTGTTCGGTTACATTATCAGTTACTGTAATAATTACATCCTTCGCCGGGTTACCTGATTCATCGTTTACAAGGCCTTTTATTAAAGTAAGCGGAGTTTGTTTTTTGTCTAAAAAAGTAGCCATATAATTGTCTTTTTCTCCAAACCCATCTTCGCGGAAAGAAGTAAAATACGACTTCAGCCCATCAGGGCTCACAACATAGTAAATATCATCATCAGGGGTATTGATCGGGTAACCTACATTTAATGGCTCCGACCATGTTCCATCGTCAGAAAGTAAGCTGGTGAAAATATCAAAACCACCCATAGTATTATGTCCGTTAGAACTGAAATAAAGCGTTCTTCCATCAGGATGGATAAAAGGAGCATCTTCGTCGTAAGGGGTATTTATAGCAGAACCCATGTTTACAGCTTTTGCCCAATCGCCTTCGGGTGATAATTTGCTTGTATACAAATCTCTGCCTCCATATCCACCGGGCCTATTACTTGTAAAATAAAGTGTACTTCCATCTGCCGAAATAAAGGCGCTAGGTTCCCAGTATTTGGAATTTATGTTTTCATTCAACTTTACAGGCTTGCTCCACATATCTCCGTTTAATGAAGTACTGTAAATATTCCCATCGCCATCATCGTCCTTATAAATTAAAATTGTCTGTCCATCAGGTGAAAGGCCAACAGTTGCCTCATTTCCATCGGTATTAATAGGTGCACCCACATTCATAGCTTTCGACCAGCCTGTTTTGGTTTTAGAGGACATGTAGATGTCTTCAAAAAAATTACCTTCATCATCTTTCATTCCGCCTGTACTGCCTTCTCTCCGCGAAGTAAAAAAGAGAGTGCTTTGATCGGCAGATAATACCGGAGAATAATCAGCATAAATTGAATTTACATTGCTGCCCAGGTTTTCTATTTTTACTTTTACCGGATTGGCCATTAGTAGTTTACCGTTTTTACACATTTCTATTTTCCTGTTGGCCTCATCGATCAATATTTTATCGGTATTTTTATTTTTTGTCATATGGTCTGTAAACTCCCCATAAACCTCAATGGCTTTATCGAACTGGTAATTCAAATGGTATGCATCGCCAAGGAACTTGTATGCTATTAATGGTGCATTTTTTTCTTTATAGGAGGTTCCTTCGTAGTTATTAGTTGCCGCAGTAATGGCTTTATTGAAATAGTTTATAGCTTCAGCTCTGTGCCTTTTTGAACTTAGGTAACATACGCCCAGTTTAAAGGCAACATTCATATTGAGCGTGTCCTCCTTATATAAGCTGAGGAGCAGGGGTAGCGCAGTTGAATAGCCTCCTTTTGAATAAGTTAAAGATTCATCTTTGCCATTTTGATAGACTTTATTAAATATTTTTTCAGCAGAATTAAAATCTTTCTCAAAATTTTCGCTGTTACCTTGTGCATTAAGGTAAGAAGTGCTTAACAGGTAGATGAAAAAGAGGCAATAAAAAGTTTTCATAGAATTTTAATTTACCGGATTAAATGCTTTCTTTTAATATCATATTAGTTTTGATTGGTACGCATATCTCTTCATGCGCGGGATTATCATAAAAAAGATAGTCCTCTTCTCTATAGTTATTGCCATATTTTCTTTTGACTTCTTTTCTTTCCTTCAAAAACAATTTGTATTGCAGTATTGCGTAGATGATCAGATTCATAAAATTTGTTTTTATGGTTAATGAATTTTGAAACACAAAGGTGTTCTCAATTGTTCAACAAGTAGTTGTATGATTTCACGAATAAGTTACATTGTTCACATACCCTTTTCTCTCTACCTGTGAATTATGAAATCTATTCATGGTATAGTGTAATATTTATTCCATTGTAAGGCTGAATCTTTACAAGCTGAAGAAATGACGGCGCCGAAAAGCCAAATGAATATAAATCGTATAATTTTAAAATATGCTGACTAAAACAAAGTTTCATCCTATTGTAGAGGTATTGATAAAAATGATAGAAACAAACAATTGGAAAGATTGTTTTGAAAAAGCCATTAAAAGAGCCAATACTAAGAACGTACCACTTTTAGATAATGTTAAGACTCTGGAACAATATTTAAATTGGATTAATGAGTTTTTATATTGGGTTCCGACGGAAAACTCTTCCGGGCAAAATGTCAATGATCATCTTAGTGCATTCTATTTTATTGCAGATCAGGAACCTATGTTATCATTACAAAATAAAGTCATTCCCTACGATAAAGCGCTTCCTCTTACTCCTTTTTCCAGATGGCTGGTATATTATGCTAATGCGATGGGCGAATTTCTTGATACTACACAATCATTAACAAAGGAATCAGAACAAACTTTCTATGATTCTCCAGCTTATAATATGAAAGAGTACACCCGGCCTCATGGTGGTTGGGGAACATTCAATCAGATTTTTGCAAGGCATTTTAAACCTGGTTTTCGCCCTATTGCAGCAATAGCAGACCAGTCAGTAATTGTAATGCCCGCGGATTCTACATTCAGGGGGCACTGGGAAATCAGAAAAGATTCTAATGTGACTGTTAAGAATTTGAATTGGAAAATAAGCGAATTGCTTGAAGGAAGCCCATATAAGAACCGCTTTGAGAATGGACTATTTATGCATTCTTACCTTAGTCCCACAGATTATCACCGTCAGCATGCACCTGTAGGTGGCAAGGTATTAGAGGCGCGCGTTATTCAGGGCCAGGTATATTTGGAAGTAGAGGCTACACCAATAGATGGTAGCTCTGGGAAACATACCTTAGCTCCCAAAAAAAGTTTCGACTCTTTTGATACGCCCGGATATCAGTTCGCACAAACAAGGGGATTAATAGTTCTGGATACGCCTATAGGCCTTGTGGCCGTGCTACCAATTGGTATGTGCCAGGTGTCTTCAGTAATTATAACAGCTGAAGTTGGTGTTACTGTTCGTAAGGGAGAAGAGTTGTCGTATTTTCAATTTGGTGGTTCCGATATTATTTTATTATTTGAATCTTCCAGCAATGTATGTTTTAATGCTCAACACAATGTTCATTATAAAATGGGTGCTAAGATAGCCCAGGCGTATCCTGTAATATAGGCCTTAGGGATAAGTAAGCGTTAAGTATTCTAATGCTTAATATATAAAACAAAAAAGCCCCGTATTTCTACGAGACCCTTTCGTGGCTTTCCGCCATCTACCAACAATTGTCTTATTTTTTGTCTGTCTCTACAGTGCTTTTTGTTGTTGTGTTTACTGTTTTCTTGCTGCCATCAGAATTTTGTTTCGTTTTTACAATTTTCTTACTCGACTTCTTTACAGTTGCGCTGTCATTTTTCTCAGTCGTAGTAGTCGTTGTTGTTGTCTTCTGATCTTTTGCCTTTTCCTGAGCATTAGTAACTGATGTTATGCTTAGACTCAATGCTGCAAACATAATTCCTGCAATAATTGTTTTGTTGATTTTCATATTGATTTTTATTTGGTTATATAATTATTGACAAAATACGAGATATTCAATCTTAAGCCTGTTGTATATGTTTGGGAAAGAGTTATATGTTTCACTTGTTACTTTATTAATGATATATATCTACCTGAAGTTTAAATAAACAGCTTCAAATGCCCGGAAGCTGTTTTTATATTGCCTGGTGTTAAATGAATATCGGAACAGGAATTACAGACGTATAGAACAATAGGGCTACTTTCCAGTGTTATTTTTAGCATTTCATCTTTGATGAAATGAGACTTACATTGGTAGCACTGGTCTGTTATGAGCTCACTATTCATTTTATAGGATGTTTATAATAGAAATTAAATTACAATATCTGAATAATTGTGAATCTTATCATATATGCTCCAGAGTTACCGGCAGTTACAACAACAGCAGTTCCGATTGCCGAGCTTACTTCAACGTAGGTGGGGTGTGTTATAGTAATAAATGCTCTACCATGGATCCAGCTAGTAGCAGTAGAAGAACCTGTGATTGTGTTATTATCAATTGCCATGCCTCCTAATCCTCCGGATACTAAACCAGTATATAAAGCTACTGCCCCGGCCGAACCTAAACTCATTTCATAATCTAATGCATATGTACCGGTATTAGTTAATGCGAAAACAGTTCCACCATTGCCTGCGGCTGCGGTAATATTTGACCCGGCACTGTTGAGGACTTGTGTATCAATAGTGAAAGCAGTACCAGGTGGCACGCTATTATTTGGTGCTTGAATAATTCTTATAAATTCACAAGCACTTCCAATTCCTGACCCGGTTGCGCCAACTGCGCCAGTCGGCCCGGTTACTCCTGTTGGGCCAGAAGCACCAACTGCACCATTAGACCCATTAGTTCCGTTAGAACCCGCTGAACCCATTAAGCCTGTTGGCCCTGTAGCACCAATTGTCCCATTAGAGCCATTAATACCCGCTGAACCTGTTACTCCTGTTGGACCAGTAGCACCATTTGTTCCATTAGTACCATTAGTACCCGCTGAACCAGTTGCGCCAATAGTTCCATTTGCACCAGTCGGCCCAGTAGCCCCATTTGTTCCGTTAGTACCTGCTGAACCAGTTGCGCCAGTAACTCCATTCGCACCAGTTAATCCCGTTGGACCACTAGTACCATTAGTACCGTTAGTACCTGCTGTACCAGTTAAGCCTGTTGGACCAGTAGCACCATTAGTTCCGTTAGTACCGGCTGAACCTGTTGCTCCAGTGGTACCTGTAGTTCCGTTCGTACCAGTTAAGCCTGTTGGACCAGTAGCACCATTAGTTCCGTTAGTACCAGCTGAACCTGTTGCTCCAGTAGCGCCTGTAGTTCCATTCGCACCAGTTAATCCCGTTGGACCACTTGTACCATTAGTTCCGTTAGTACCGGCTGAACCTGTTGCTCCAATGGCGCCTGTAGTTCCGTTCGTACCAGTTAAGCCTGTTGGACCAGTAGCACCATTAGTTCCGTTAGTACCAGCTGAACCTGTTGCTCCAGTGGCGCCTGTAGTTCCATTCGCACCAGTTAATCCCGTTGGACCACTAGTACCATTAGTACCATTAGTACCTGCTGTACCAGTTAAGCCTGTTGGACCAGTAGCACCATTAGTTCCGTTAGTACCGGCTGAACCTGTTGCTCCAATGGCGCCTGTAGTTCCGTTCGCACCGGTTAATCCTGTTGGACCAGTAGCACCATTAGTTCCGTTCGCACCATTAGTACCCGCTGAACCAGTTAAGCCCATTGGGCCGGTTGCTCCATTTGCACCAGCTGTGCCTGTTAATCCAGTAGCACCTGTAGCTCCATTTGCTCCTGATGCTCCGGTTAACCCTGTTGGGCCAGTGGGTCCAGCAGGCCCATTGCCTGCATTAAGTGCATAAGGTACGCTCAATAATTGCGAAGCGCCCATAGATAAATACCCTGATCCAAAATCGACTTCTATTTGCATCCATTTAGTTCCTGTTCCCCAAACAATGAAAGCAAACTTTCCTTTTACAACTTTTCCGTATCCGATTTCAAGATTTATTAAGCCAAACTGATTGGTAGTGACTGTTTGTGTTTCCTGGTAAACTATTCCGCCTGTATCTGAATTGTCATGAATTGTAGCTCTTACAATCAGTGAGGTATTAGCTATAGGGCTACCTGTAGAATTACGGACAATAGATTGGTATTGAAATGCCTGCGGAACCTGGGCGAAGCAAAAAGAAGGCAAGACACAATATATAGCTATTGATAATGCTTTGACAAATAATTGTTTTTTCATAATAGTTATGATTATTGTACTTTATTAATTTTAAATGAACTTGATAAGTTTGATTCGGAATTTATGATATTGAGCAGGTATAAACCATTTGCAAACCCCTGAAAGGGTATTTTTACTTGCAGGTACCCTTTAGGTATATTTTCCTGCAAAAGCATTTGCCCCAATATATTATACAGGCATATTGTGTGATTCCCGGGTGCGTTTCTAAGATCTATTATAAAATAATCAATTACTGGGTTTGGATATATTAATATGTTTTCTTCAGGAGAGAGACTGACTATAGCTGTTACAAAATCAGAATCGGGTTGATTAAAGCCCTGTGTAAAAAAATTACTTGCTGAGGAATAAGTATCTGTCATTACTTCTCCAACTGTCCAGGTCATTGAGCAACTGGCCGAATTAATGTAAGCTCCGGAGGCGCCAATAACGGAAGGTGTTAAGGATTGCGCATTTGTTATTATAACAAAAAGAGAAAATAATATAGTGAGCTGTAATTTGCTTTTCATTTTAATTGAATTTATGCCGAATTAATTTCATGCCGCAAAATTGCACTACCATGAAGCGTTAAGTGTTACATAACTATAAGATTAACTTATATCAATCGCATATTCAGCTTACTTGTAGTAGTGATTCAGTATAGGGTGGATGGTACTCGGGTAAACGTGTGAAATGTGTAATGTTATTAAATGAATGTGTAATGCTTTGGAAAGTGTATAGTGGCACTTTTGTTCCATAATTAATTAATAATATTTAAACTAAACAAAATGACAACAACACAAACCCCGGTTGCAGATGAGAAGATGACTTCTCCTGCTGACAACCAAAAAGGAATTGAAAATCACAAAAAGGCTGCAAAGCATCATGAAGACGCTGCAAAGCATCATCACGAAGCTGCAAAACACCATGAAGCAGGAAATCACGAGAAAGCTTGCGAAAGCACAGTTAAAGCTCATGGACATCATGCTATGGCAAGTGAGGCTCAAAGAGAAGATGTAAAACACCACGCTCTTAAGAGCTAAGTAGTTTTATTATCTATTTAGGATCTATTAAAAGCATCATGTACAAAACATGGTGCTTTTATATACGCTAATAAATCAAAATAAAAAAGATGACAAACGCAATATATTTAGGTATTTGGATGGATCATTCAAACGCACATTTAATGGAGTTCTCGCCGGATACCATTGAAACCAAGACAATCAATTTGGAATTTACTCACCGGGAAAAAGAACATAGCCTGGGTAAAAGTGAAAACCTGATGCACAATAAAGAGCAACACCAGCAAGCAGAATATTACAAAAAACTGGGTGAGGTTATAAAGAATTATGAAGACGTAGTTCTTTTTGGCCCTACTGAAGCCAAAGTTGAGTTACTCAATACACTTAGAGCAGATCATCATTTTGAGAAAATAAAAATTGAAACCAGGCAAGCCGATAAAATGACAGAGAACCAACAGCATGCCTTTGTGAAGAATTATTTTTCTCGACACTAGTACCGGCCACAATAATATAAACAACTTAAACGGAAAATAAAATGGAAACAAAGGGAACAAACCTATTTATTGTTGACGATAACAAATTAATGGTTGAAACACTTAAGCAATACCTGCAGAACAGGTTTGGCGCCAGTATGAACATATCGACATTTAATGATGGAGAGAGTTGCGTGCTTAAAGTCGATAAACAAACTGATATTGTAATTCTCGATTATTATATGGAAGGGAAAAATGGTTTAGATGTTTTAAAGGCTATTAAAGTTATAAATCCTAAAACCGAGGTAATAATGCTATCAAGCAATGAGAATATGGCGGTTGCAATAGAATCATTCAGGGCAGGAGCAAAGGAGTATGTAATAAAGGGAGCGGATTCCTGGAAAAAAATTGCTAAGCTGGTTAATAATGTTGTTACAGCGCCTATCAGGTTAATGGTTAAGGAATTAAGTATATCAAAACAACTGGCTGTTCTTCTTATGGTGTTTTTTACCATGGGTATAGTGGTGTTTTGCGTAATGCAGATAAAAAAATAAACTGCCAATAAATGAATAACGAGAAACAAGTAAAGCTTTTCCTGGTTGATGATGATGCATTGTTCTTAAAAGCGCTTGAGTTACAATTTCTTGAAGATGAACATTTTACTATCGAAACTTACCCTACCGGAGAGCTATGTGTTAAAAACCTTTCCCGCAGCCCTGATATAATTATTCTGGACTACCATCTTAATGGAGTTGATAATAAGGCAATGACGGGATTAGAGACATTAGATAACATAACAGACTTCAACCCGGCTATTCCGGTAATAATGCTATCCTCTCAGGATAAAATTGATGTTGCAATAGATTGTATGCATCATAAAGCTTTTGATTATGTTGTGAAAAGCGAAACTGCTTTTAACCGCCTGCAAAAAATTATAACTACCATTTTCCGCTATAAAAAAATGGAAAAAGCATTGAATTGGTATATAGATAAGATGTGATTTACATAACACTAAAGGAGAGAATGAAACAAGCATGGGCTAATTTATGGTACTTGCTGAAAAACACTACGAAAGAATTTATAAGTGATAATGGTCTTACGCTGAGCGCTTCTTTATCGTATTATACAATATTTTCTCTTCCCCCGCTTTTGATTGTGATTATAGCAATCTTCGATTTCTTTTTTGGCCCGGATGCCGTAAGAGGAGAGCTTTTTGGACAGATAAAGGGGATAGTGGGTAATGCTACTGCTGCTGAAATACAGGACATGATAAAAAATGTCAGGCTTTCTAATAGTACCATATTTGCTACCGTTTTCGGGGCTGCCATTTTGCTTATTGGAGCTTCGGGAATATTTGCTGAAATGCAAACTTCGATTAACTACATATGGGGAATTGAGGCTAAACCTAAACGAGGGCTGGCTAAGTTTTTAAAGAACAGGTTAATGTCTTTTTCAATGATAGGCTCAGTGGGGTTTTTATTGCTTGTGGGGCTTATAATAAATGCCCTAATGGATGTTTTAGATGGCCATTTAGTGCATTACTTTCCCGGAATTACAGTCTATTTATTTTATGTGCTGAATATTTTAAGCGTTTTCCTGATAATAACTGTTTTATTCACCATAATCTTCAAAACATTACCTGACGGAACGATATCCATGAAAGATTCAATTATAGGCGCATTATTTACATCCTTATTATTTATGCTGGGCAAGTTCTTGATTGGTGCCTATATAGTTGGCTCACATATAGCTTCCGTATATGGTGCTATGGGCTCCATAATCTTAATCCTGGTTTGGGTATATTACTCTTCAATCATACTTTATTTTGGCGCAGAATTTACTAAGGTATATGCGCATAAGCATGGGCAAAAAATAATCCCCAACGAATATTCTGTTCAAACCCAAAAGGGAAAGAACCGTGAGGAGTAGTCTCACAGTACTGGAAGCTTCCATCATCTTCTCTTAATACGTGAAATGTGTAACTCTTAGCAAAGCTTGTGTAATGCATACGGCTGGCAACAGAGACATCTTTGCATCGTGAAAATTAATTCACGACTTACATTTAATTAAAATGAAAAGTAAATTCTTACATATAATAGCAACCGCAATAGCGTTGATGTCTTTTCCGAATATGAACTTCGGGCAAGCGCCTACAATGGGGACTGCAAACAATTTTGTGCTCTTTACTACTATAGGAGCGGTAACCAATTCGGGTATATCGCATATAACAGGTAATGTAGGTACTAATAGTGCCACCAGTACCGGTTTCGGTAACGTAAATGGCGTTATGGACGATAATAATCCTGCAAGTGTACTTTGTTCAACCGATCTGCAAAAGGCATATCATCAGTTGGATACTACAAAAGCAACGTTTGCTTTTCCGGGATCACCAATTGGAAATGGAGATACCCTGCTGGCAGGTGTAGACTCTATTGCAGGCCCGACAATAGCATTGGCGGCTAACCTTTACTTAAACGCAAAAGGAAATTCAAACGCAGTATTTATAATCAAGATTGATGGAAACTTCGCTTCAAATATTTCTTCCAGAGTTATGTTGCTCAACGGAGCAATGGCCTGTAATGTATTCTGGATTGTGAAAGGCACGGTAAGCTTAAACGGAAACGTAATAAGAGGCAGTATTCTTTCGAATGCGGCTATTAATATAAATGTTGGTGATACACTTGAGGGAAGGGCTTTGACCATATCAGGAGCGATTACAGTTACTGCCGGTACCGGTGTATTGGCATATACCCCTATAGGTTGCGGAAGCCCTGTTCTTACCGGGCCTAAAGCACCGAATCTTGCATCTGCTGCATGTTATACATTGTTTGCCGGTATTGGAGCGCTTTCAAATTCTCCTGTAACCCATTCAATAGGCGATGTTGGGAATAATGGTGGAGGTGCAATTACCGGCTGGACCCCGGCCGATGTAACCGGTACCCTTCACCTGGTTCCCGATGCATCTACTATTCAATGTGATAGCGATGTAAATCGTGCTTACAGGTATCTTGATTCATTACCTTATGATATTGAACTGTTATACCCCGCTCAATTTGGGAATAATCTGGTTCTTACACCACATACTTATATTATGAAGGCTGCAGCAATATTTACTGATACACTTTACCTGGATGCCCAAAACGATGTGAATGGCGTATTTGTCATTCAGATTGAAGGTGGCGGGCTGACAACCAGTACCTATTCAAATGTTAAACTTATAAACGGAGCACAAGTTCAAAATGTATTTTGGTTGGTTCAGGGTGCTGTGAACATAAATAATTTTTCAGTATTTAAAGGAACAATAATTGTTTCGGCAGGTGCCTTTAATTTATTGAACACAGGTATAGTACTTGATGGCAGAGCGCTTACCGTTAATGGTGCAATAACCACCCAGGGATTAGCTGCAACAATGCCTCCCGGTTGTTCTACAGGCGCTCCAAACATTATTACGCAACCCTCCAATCAAACAGTATGCTCGGGAAGTTCGGCGAATTTCTTTGTGTCTGCAACAGGTGCAGGCCTTACCTATCAATGGAGAAAAGGAAATGTAAATTTGATTAATGGCGGAAATATTTCGGGAGCAACTACCGATTCACTTATTATTAACCCGGTTACTGTTTCAGATACTTCTTCTTTTTATAATGTTATTGTAAAGGGTTCCACTTCGCCTAGTGATACTTCAAATTATGTGAAGCTAACGGTAAACCCGTCACCGGTTGTAATAACCGGCCCTCCGCTTAAAATATGCTTAGGCGATACTGTTTCAATAGGCAGCCTTGCTGTGGCAGGTGATACCTATAAATGGACTCCAAGCATTGGATTAAGCTCAAATACAATATCAAACCCGAAAGCAAATCCTATAGATACGACTACTTACACATTAACTGTAACAAATACTATTGATGGATGTAAAAGCACTGATTCTGTAAAGATCGATGTGAAACCTGTTCCTGTTGCTGATATTATTGGCGCTGATACAACTGCAATTTGTGCAGGAGGATCAGTTATCCTTATTTCAACCAATGGTGCAGCTTATTTATGGTCAACCGGATCTACCTCTAGTAGCATTGTTGCAAATATTGCCGGAAAATATTCGGTAAGCGTAACGTATGCAAATGGTTGTAAATCTAATTCTGACACAACAACCTTATTCATTAATCCTAAGCCTACAGCAGATGCAGGATCTGATAAAACTATCTGCAAAGGGGATAGTGTAAAAATTGGAACGCTTGTAGTAATAGGTATAACATATAGCTGGTTACCGGCAACGGGCTTAAGTTCAAGCACTGTAGCTCAACCTGAAGCAAAACCGGCAATAACAACAACCTATACTTTAACAGTAACTGATATTGCTAAGGGATGCACTAATAAGGATACTGTTATAGTGACAGTACTTCCGCAACCTGTCGCTAATGCAGGTACTATAAAAACTATTTGCAAAGGAGACAGCACCAAAATAGGCGCTCCGGCAGTTTTAGGTGTAACTTACAGTTGGTTGCCTGCTGCAGGATTAAATTCATCAACTTCATCACAACCTGACGCAAGCCCTGCAATTACTACAACATATACTGTTACTGCCAGCAATGGCACCTGCAGCAATACCGATACAGTTACTGTAAAAGTGAACCTGTTGCCTGTAGCAAATGCCGGACCGAATATTAGTATTTGCCTTGGCGATGGTGATACGATTGGAACACCAGCCATAGTGGGTGAAACTTATAGCTGGTCACCTGCAACGGGACTTAATTCAAGTACCCTGGCTCAGCCTAATGCGAGTCCTGTTATAACTACAACATATACATTAACTGTTTCAGGAATAGCATTTGCATGTAAAAATACAGATACCGTTATAGTAACAGTAGTTCCGCAACCGGTAGCTAATACAGGGCTCAATAAAAGTATTTGTATAGGCGATACTACTACTATCGGAGCACCGGCAGTTTTAGGTGTAACTTATAGTTGGTCACCTGTAACAGGATTAAATTCCGGAACTGCCTCAGAGCCCAATGCAAGCCCTGCAATAACAACAACTTATACACTTACTGTTTCTAATGGAGTGTGCAGTAATAAGGGCACTGTTTCTGTAACCGTAAATACAATTCCTGTAGCAAATGCCGGACCTGATAAGAGTATTTGTATGGGTACAAGTACTGCAATTGGTACACCTGCAATTGTAGGATATACTTATAATTGGTTACCATCTGTTGGGTTAAGCTCAACATCGGTTTCGCAACCTAATGCTGGCCCATCAGTTACAAGCACTTATACAGTAACTGTAATGAATGGTGGTTGCTCAAATACTGATACAGTACTGGTAACAGTTAATCCATTGCCCGCAGCAGATGCAGGCGCAAACCAGTTCTTATGCGGTGCAGGAAGTGTGCAGTTAGGAGCAGCCCCGGTAGCAGGAGATACTTATCTCTGGACTCCGGCAATGGGATTGAACTCAGTCACAATTTCAAACCCTACTGCAAACCCGGCCACAACTACACTATATACTATAAATGAAACTGATACTACAACAGGTTGCTTCAATTCAAACGAAGTAACGGTTACAATCGGCTCAAGTGTATTTTACGATGGTATATCTCCTAATGGTGATGGTATAAATGACTGGTGGAATATACCTATGCTTAATTGTTATCCTACCAATACAGTTTTAATTGTTAACCGTTGGGGCAGCGAAATATGGACTGGGATAAATTACGACAACAATACTGTGAAATGGACAGGAAAGGATATGAATGGAATAGACCTGCCTGACGGAACTTACTACTACATAATTAAATATAACGATACAGAAAAACGCGGATGGGTATTTATCAAGAGATAATACCATCTGACAAAGTAAACTTAATCCTTACAATAAATAAGAATCATGAAGAACAAGATAATAACAACAGCAATAGGAATGCTAATAGCGCTAGGTACTTTTGCGCAGCAAGATGCTTCCTTCTCACAATACTTTTTCAATCCTCTTTACATAAACCCTGCCTACGCAGGCAGCCGCGGGATATTTTCAGGTACTATGGTTTACCGCACCCAATGGGTAGGTATGGAAGGAGCCCCGGTTACTGAATCGGTAGGAATGCATGGAATGATACCCGGCAGCAATGTAGGGCTTGGTCTGCAGTTTTATAACGATAATGTGGGCCCTTTAACCACAACAGGTGTATCGGGCATTTTTGCCTACCATCTTCATTTAGGAGAAAACACACGACTGGCTTTCGGAATAGAAGGAGTCATGAATAATGTAAGTGTAGCCTATAATAAAATAGCTATTGAGAACACAACTGACCCATCATTCACAGGTAGTTCGTCTTCTGCCTGGGTACCTGATGCTAATGCGGGAGTATATCTGTATAAGGAGAAGTTTTTCGCCGGTTTATCAGTAAGACATTTGTTACAGCCAAATTTTGGACTCCAGAATAATAACGCAGGTAATGCCGAGTTTTTCAGAACCTATTACGCAACTACAGGTCTAGTTGTTCCATTAAGTGAAAATGTTGGCATAAGGCCATCAATACTTGCAAAATATGTACAAGGCGCCCCGGTAGTCATTGATCTGGATGCTTCCCTGATATTTTATGATAAGCTTTATGTTGGAGCAGGCATAAGGACAGATAAGAGGATAGATATTAACGGTATGGATAACATACTTGTACTGAGTATTGAATATGATATTGTTAACCGCATTCGCTTTGGCTATTCCTACGATTTCTATTTGAGCCAAACAGGGAATTATACAAACGGAACTCATGAAATAATGCTTGGATGGGATCTGTACAGTAACAAAACCAAGATGTCAAGCCCTAAATATTTTTAACAATCAATAAAACAAATCATGAAAAAGATACTCATATTAACTATTGTGGCATTAATATCCACAATGGCTCCGGCACAAACAAAACGACCGGATAAGCTATTTGCAAATTGGGAATATTATAAAGCAGCCCAACTTTATGAAAAGGCAGCGGTAAAAAACCCTACACAGGATATATATTATAAACTGGGGCAGTGCTATCAGAAAATGCATAGGTATAATGAAGCATTAGTTGCCTATGATAAGGTTTATGCTATGGGGCATTACACCAATACTGCTTTTTACCTTGATTATGGACTTATTCTTAAAACTCATGAAAGATATGCCGATGCAAAAATTGCATTTAAAACATATTCTGATATGGTACCTTCTGATAAAAGAGGCTCATTTTATATGAATTCATGTGATACCGCAATAGCTGACCATAAAAATGATTTGCCTGTTAAGATAACTGCAGTAGCATCTCTTAATTCAAATATGTCTGATCTGTGTCCAACACTTTATAAGGATGGAATGATCTTCATCTCATCACGCAAAGCAGATGATAAGGGCTCAAAAATATATAGCTGGGATGGTGAGTATTACTTGCATGCTTTTTATACCCAAAAGGGAAAGACTGATACCAGCTTTCAAAAAATTGCACCTATACAAAGCAGCCTGATAAACAAAAATTACCTGACAGGCCCGGTTTGCTTTTCAAAGAATTATGATACTATTTATTTTAATAGTGTAAAAAAAGAATTAAAAGGCAAAGAAAAGAAAACATTGAATATTGAAAGGAATAAAATCTATTCGGCTGTTTACAAAAATGGAGAATGGACCGAGTTAAAGGCATTTCAATACAATAGCGATACATTTTCGGTAGCTACTCCTTATATAACCAAGAATGGTTTGAGGATCTATTTTTCATCGGATATGCCGGGTGGGTACGGTGGTGCCGATATTTATTATTGCGACAAACAAGCTAATGGCTGGAGCAAACCTGTAAATATGGGTCCTAATATCAACACGTTCGGTAATGAAAAATTTCCAACAATGGATTCGGCCGGAGATTTCTATTTCTCATCTGATGGGTATATAGGTTTTGGAGGTATGGATATATGTGTTTCGAAGAATATAAATGGCAGTTATGGTAAAGCTTCTGTTTTAAAGGCTCCATTCAATTCAGCGGGAGATGATTATGGCATCACTTTCATTAAGAGTGGAAAAATAGGTTACTTCTCTTCTAACAGGAGTGGCGGTAAAGGAGACGAAGACATTTATTATTTCAATATTGACAAGGATAATTTACCTTGCCCTATTGTGACCTCTACTTATGTTATAGGGTATAAGTGTCCACCAAAACCGCAACCGGTAGTTGTAAAAGACACTGTTAGCGATGTGGTAGTTCAAACGGTAAAAGCCAAGAGTAAATCGGCTGTCAAAAAAGGAATGATGAGTATACATTTTGATTTAGACAAGGCTACTATCCGCCCTGATGCAATAAAAACGCTAGATAGTATTGTATCGGTAATGAAAAATAATCCTGAAATAAGCCTTAATGTAAACGGCTATTGCGATTGGAGAGGTACTGTCATTTACAACCAGGTATTATCAGAACAACGTTCAGCTGCCACAGTTAATTATTTAGCTTCTAAAGGAATTGATAAAAAAAGAATGCTGCCTAAAGGCTATGGTAAAACAAAGTTCCTCAATATGTGCTCAGAAGGAGTAGAGTGTACCGATATTGAACAAGAAAAGAACAGGAGGGCTGAAATGTGGTTTACCACTGCAAAAATAGTAGCTGTAACATCGGCCCAAAATAAATAACCTCTTTGAAACGCTAGTATTGATAAATATAATAGCCATGGATAAAATAAAAGATAAAGCAATTGATACTTTGACTTCTACTAATATATCTACTGCACAAAAACAATCATCGGAATATGCCCGTAGCTTAATTGAGGCCAGTTTAGATCCGCTGGTTACTATTAGTACAGAGGGTAAGATCACCGATATGAATGAAGCGACAGTAAATATTACAGGTATAGAACGCGAAAAACTTATTGGTTCAGATTTCTTTGATTATTTCACCGAGCCACAAAAAGCCCGTGAGGTATATCAGGAAGTATTTGCAAAGGGATCAGTTGCCGATTCACCCTTAACACTTCGCCATAAAAATGGCAAACTTACTGATGTATTGTTCAATGGTTCAGTTTATAAAGATGATAAAGGCAATGTGCTTGGTGTGGTTATTGTGGCCAGGGATGTTACCGCGCAGAAATTACTTTCAAGGTATTCACTTAGTCTTATTGAAGCCAGTTTAGACCCATTGGTTACTATTAGTACCGAAGGCAAGATTACAGATATGAATGAGGCAACTGTAAACATTACGGGAATAGAGCGCGAAAAGCTTATTGGCTCTGATTTCTTTGATTACTTTACCGAGCCTCAAAAGGCACGGGAAGTATACCAGGAAGTATTTGCAAAAGGTTCTGTTGCCGATTCACCCTTAACACTTCGCCATAAAAACGGAAAGTTAACCGATGTATTATTTAATGGTTCCGTTTATAAAGATGATAGAGGTAACGTATTAGGAGTGGTTATTGTAGCCAGGGATGTTACTGCTCAGAAGTTGCTTTCAAGATATTCGTTGAGTCTTATTGAAGCAAGCTTAGATCCGTTGGTTACTATTAGTACTGAGGGTAAGATTACAGATATGAATGAGGCTACTGTAAACATTACAGGCATAGAACGCGAAAAACTTATAGGCTCCGATTTCTTTGATTACTTCACAGAACCTCAAAAGGCACGTGAAGTTTACCAGGAAGTATTTGCAAAAGGTTTCGTTATAGATTCTCCTCTTAAGCTGCGTCATAAAAACGGAAAGCTAACCGATGTATTGTTTAATGGATCTGTCTATAAAGACGACAGGGGTAATGTATTGGGTGTTGTTATTGTAGCCAGAGATATTACGGCCCAAAAACAATTAGCTGAAAGAGAAATAGCGGGACGCGAAAAGGAATTAATGAGAATAGAGGAATTGGAACGGTTCAGGAAACTTACCGTAGGCCGTGAACTTAAGATGATTGAGTTGAAAAAGGAAATTCAAGAATTGAGAAGCAAAAACTAATATTCTGAAAAACAGAAAATGCAAAACACTTCTTCTGAGCAGGTTTTAACTAATTTTACCCCTAAGGGAGGAGAGAGAGTCTTGGCTCGGAATGAAGAATTGATCTCAGAAGAAAAAATTGACCTTAAGAATACTGAAAAAGCGCTGCTGAATATATTAGACGATTATTCAGAAGAAAAAATACACTCAGAAGATAGTCAAAGGGCTTTGTTAAATATACTCGACGATTATAGCGAGGAAAAAATAAACCTGGAGAACACCCAGCGCGCAGTTTTAAATATTCTTGAAGATTACAGTGAAGCCAAAGAAAAGGCTGAAGAATCAACCAAGCTGAAGGAAGCATTCCTGGCAAATATGAGCCATGAGATCCGTACACCTATGAATGCTATTATTGGCTTTTCAGATATATTATCAAAAGGAAAACTGGAAGAAAAAGAGAAAGAATATATAAGAATAATTAAATCAGCCGGGGAGAACTTGCTTACTATTATTAACGACATACTTGATATATCGAAGATTGAGGCTGGTATGATGACCTTTGAAGAACATACTTTCAGCGTTAAAGACATTTTCAAATCGTTAAGCGTAATGCTAATGGGAAAGGCAAAGGAAAAAAATCTTGAGCTGGTATTTACATGTGATGAAGACGTTCCGGATAGTTTACTTGGTGATCCAACAAGGCTGACTCAAATAATAATTAACCTGGCAGGTAATGCAATTAAGTTTACCCAAAAAGGGAAAATAGATGTGCATGTCAGGGTCCTCAAAAATGAGAATGGGAATACCATGTTAGAGTTCTCGGTAAAAGATACCGGTATTGGAATACCTGCAGATAAGCTGGAACATATATTTGAACGGTTCCGCCAAGCTGAATCTCACATAACCCGCAAATATGGGGGCACAGGCTTAGGTTTGAGCATAGCAAAGCAGCTGGTTGAGCTTCAGGGTGGTACATTATCTGTTAAAAGCGAGTCTAAGATAGGCTCAACTTTTCTTTTTTACATTCCCTATAAAAAATCTGTTGAAGTTATACATGAAGCGGAAATAGCCGGAGAAAAATTCAATATGGAAAAACTCAGCAAGTTGAATATTTTACTTGTAGAGGATAACCAATTGAATGTAAAATTAATGCTGAGCCTTTTTTCAGAGTATAATCTGGAACTGCAAGTGGCAGAGAATGGCAGTATTGGTATTGAGAAGCTGAGGGAAAGCAAGTTTGATATTGTATTAATGGACATGGAAATGCCGGTAATGAATGGATACGAAGCTGCTACAATAATAAGGAATGAAATGAAGAACACTATTCCGATTATTGCAATGACGGCCCATGCAATGGCAGGTGAAAAAGAAAGGTGCTTGAGTTTAGGAATGAACGATTATATATCCAAGCCGATAAATGCAAATTTACTTTTTGAAAAAATTTATGACTTAACACTTAATTCTTAAAAGTATGATAACTGACAGGAACGGAAAGGCAATTGAACATGTTTGCAATTTTAACTATCTCACAGAAATGATGGGAGGGAAAAAGCATTTGATAAAGGGGATAATGGATGCATTTCTTGTGCAAATACCCGATGAGTTGAAATCTATTAATGATGCATTGGGTAAAGTGAATTTTGCCTCTGTTAAGAATTTTGCCCATACTATGAAATCATCTGTTTCAGTAATGGGGGTTTCCATACTTACACCTGTTTTAAAAGAAATGGAGAGTATGGCATTAGCGGCTACCGATATAGAGAAATTGTATGAACTTAACCAGGAGCTCACACTTATATGCCATCTGGCGATTGAGGAAGTGGAAAAGGAGAAAGAAAAATACGTTTAAAAATTTCAAAATAAGATATTATGAATAAGAAGACGAAGATCAAGATTTTTCTTGTAGATGACAATAAAGTCTTTACGCTTGCTTTGAAGGCAGATATAGAAGTTGCTTTTAAGGATATGTGCGTTGTTAATATACAATCATTTGAAACAGGTGAAGCCTGCATGAAAAAATTTCAAGAGGAGAAACCTCAAATTGTTATTCTTGATTATCACTTGAATAGTAATAATCCTGCTGCAGCCGATGGCATTAAAGTATTGGAAATGATTAAGAGGGCAAGTCCCGATACTAATGTTATTATACTTACGAGTGAGGATAGTGTTGAAATTGCTTTAAAATCGTTTCACCACCGGGCATCTGATTATGTTGTTAAAAGCGAAACTAAATTCAAAAAGATAAATTATTCACTATTTAACCTTATTAAAATAACCGAAGCAGAAGGTGAGGCAAGAGCCTATAAGAATGTGAATCTTATATTATTAGCTTTTCTTGCATTAATGATTGGAGCAGCAATTGCAATTATGATAATTAAACCATCGTTCTTTAAATAAACAGTAATAGCACCTGTAATGATCAATAGCAATATGTTATGGATAATAAGAAGCAAATAAATGTTTTTATAATAGATGATAATAAGGTGTTTTCGCTGGCTTTAAGAGCGAACATTGAAAAGACATTTAAAGAAAAGTCTTTAAAGATTTATCTGTTTGAAATAGGTGAAAAATGTAAGTCGATGTTTAAAATGGTTATACCTGAGTTGGTTATTCTTGATTATAATCTGAATAGCGATCACCCAAGTGCCTCAAATGGATTAAAAGTGTTGGAATGGATTAAAAAAGAGAATTCTGAAACATGTGTTATAATGCTTACAAGTGAAGATAGTGTTGAAATAGCGGTTAAATCCTTTCAGCAAAATGCATCTGATTATGTGGTTAAAACCATGACACAATTCAATAAGATCAATTATTCCCTGAAGAATATATTTAAAATACTAGAGGCTAAAACTATAGCAAGGAAATATAAATTACAAAGGATTGCTTTGCTTGTATGTATAGCTTTTCTCCTTGGTGGAATAGCCGCTGTTCAAATTCTTAGCGCTTCGCTGCATAAATAGATACTCCTATTCTACTAATTCTCATAAATCTCAGTCAAAACCTATAAGAGTAAATTTTAATGAAAACAAAAAAGCAAATAGATATTTTTATAGTAGATGATAATAAGCTTTTTGTTTTGGCATTGAAAGCTGCAATTGAAACTGCTTTTAAAAATACAATAGTTAATATATCTTCATTTAATACCGGAGAAGCTTGTATAGGACGATTTATGAAAGTAATACCAGAGCTGGTGATCTTAGACTATTCCCTTAACAGCAAAAAAACAGACGCTATGGATGGGCTTGAGGTGTTGAATAAGATAAAAAAGATGAATTTTTCGACCAGTGTTATTATGTTAACCAGCAACGAACAGATTGATGTTGCGTTAAAATCGTTTCACCATGGTGCCGCCGATTATGTTGTTAAAACCGCAAGCCAGTTTAAGAAAATAAACCATGCTATTTCGCTGATATTTGCTAAAAAGGAGCTCGATTTTCAAAAAGATATAAAAGCCAAGCAAGCAATTGAATTGTTGATTGCAAGCCGGGAAAAGGATTTTCAGGATGTGGAAAATGCCAGGAGGATGTCGGAACAAAATATTGCCAATAAGGAACTTGACTTTCAAAATGAAGAGAGGGCTAAAAGAGTGGCAGAACTAATTGTGGTTAATAAAGAAAAAACGGAAATTGAAAGGTCTAGATTAATTATTGAAAATAAAAACAAGGATATAACAGATAGTATACTGTATGCCAAACGTATACAGCAGGCAAAACTGCCCAGGAAAGAAGAGATATATTCAGCATTACCGAATTGTTTTGTGCTGTTTAAGCCCAAAGATATAGTAAGCGGCGATTTTTATTTCTTTTATAAAGACAGTAAATCAATTATAATAGCTGCCGCGGATTGTACCGGGCATGGTGTGCCTGGGGCATTTATGAGTATGATTGCTTCTGAAAAACTGAATGATGCTGTTTCTTCAAGTACAGATACATCTGATATTTTAAAACGGCTAAATAAAGGGATTAAAACAACACTCCGCCAGACAGATAGCCTCGATTCGACAAAAGACGGAATGGACATAGCGCTTTGCTCGGTAGATATTGAAAACCGTATTGTAAAGTACGCGGGTGCAAACAGGCCGCTTTGGATCATTCGTAACAACCAAACTGAGGTTGAAGAGATTAAAGCAACCAAGAAGGGGATTGGTGGTTTTACAGAAGATGAACAGCACTTTGAGACGCATGAGATTAAATTACAATCCGGAGATTCATTTTATATTTTTTCGGACGGATATGCAGATACTTTTGGAGGGAAGGGCGGAAAGAAGCTTATGACCGGTAAATTCAAGGAAATTCTGCTCGGTATCCAGCATCTTTCAATGCCTGAACAGGAACAACATCTTGATTATTTCTTGGAGAACTGGAAGGCAGGAGTGGAGCAAGTGGATGATATACTGGTGATTGGCATCCGTTTATAATCTACAACTAATCGTTTAATGCGTGAATTATGTAACTCCTTACGGTAGTTATGTAACAAGATAACGAAGCAAACAGGGCACCTTTGTTTCGTGAAAATGAATTCACAATTAAATCAAATTATCATGAAAACAAAATTATTACACACTATAGTAGCATCTGTTGTTCTACTATCTTTCCCTAAGATAAACTTTGGGCAGGCACCAAACTTGGGTACAGCTGCAAATTACGCTCTGTTTACATCAGTTGGTGCAGTTACAAATTCGGGTATTACTTACCTTACACATATTACGGGTAATGTTGGCTCAAACAGTGCTGCAACCATTACAGGTTTTGGTAATGTTGACGGAGTGATGACATATTCTGGAAGCGCTTTAAGCGCACAATGTGCTTCTGACTTATTGGCTGCTTATGATTCATTGGGCAAGGCCGTAGTAGATTCTTCAATTGGTGTTGTAATTGGTGGAAACACTATCCGTCCGGGTACATACCTTATGCCGGGTGCAGCTTCCTTAAATGGAACATTTACATTAGATGGTAAGGGAAAGTCAAATTCTGTATTTATTTTTAAAACGGCAAATGCTTTCAGCTCAAGTGCAAATTCAAAAATTAAGTTGATTAACGGAGCACTGGCTTGCAATGTGTTTTGGAAACTGGATGGAGCTGTTACATTAGCAGCTGGAACTATTATGAGAGGAACTATCGTATCTGGTGGTGCAATATCATTAGGTACAGGCGATACATTAGAAGGAAGAGCTTTAACTATTAATGGAGCTGTGTTGGTAGACAGTACAATGGCTTATACACCCGTAGGTTGTGGAAGCCCTACACTTACCGGCCCTGCTGCCCCTGCACTTGCTTCTACATCTTGCTGGGCAATATTTTCATCTAACGGTGCTGTTACCAATGCAGGAACAAGTAAAGTTATCGGTGATGTAGGAACCAATGTAGGTTTAACTACGGGCTATAATGCTATAGATGTTACAGGTTCTATTCACCCTATACCAGATGGTGCTACCTCAGCATGTGCTGCCGATTTAGGTAAAATTTATACTTACCTTAATACATTGCCTGCCGATATTGAATTATTATACCCGGCTCAATTAGGCCATGGATTAGTTCTTACCCCTCATACTTATGTTATGAATGGAGCTATTACATTTGTTGATACACTTTACCTTAACGGAGAAGGAAATCCTAATGCTGTATTTGTTATTCAAGAGAACGGTGCTCTTTCGGCAAGTGTTAATTCAAAAGTTAAGCTTATTAACGGAACACAGGCAAAGAATGTGTTTTGGAAGGTTGATGGCGCAGTAAATATTAATGCTAATTCGACCTTTATCGGAACAATTATTTGTAATAACGGTGCTATAAGCATACACGAAAACTCAACCCTTACCGGCGGAGCCTTTACAACCAATGGCCAATTAGCAACCGATACGCTTACAATTGCTAAGACTTCGGTTTGTGTGCCTGCAGGTATAGCTTCTGTTATTTCCGGAAGTGCAAATGATATGGCTACTATTTATCCAAATCCGTTTAAGTCGTCAATATCTATTACACTAAACGATATGACACAGATTAATAAATGTGAAATCGTGATATATAATGTTTTAGGAAAAGAAGTGATGAATACGATTATAACTGACCAAACAACAACTATTGGAACAAGTATGCTGCCATCAGGAGTATATTTTTACAGGGTTGTAAATAATAATACATTGTTGCAATCGGGTAAACTGATTTCACAACAGTAATACTTTTAATAATAAAGGCTTCACTCAGACAAGTAGTCCGAGTGAGGCCTTTGTTTTGAATAAAATTTGATACTCAATACGTGAATGATATAACTAATTGAAAACGTATTGTAACAACAAAAGGGTAATAGTAGCGCACTTTTGTAACGTGAAAATTAATTCACACTAAAAAATAATGATTATGAAAAATGTAACTGAAATAAAAGGAAACTGGAATGAAACCAAAGGAAAGCTAAAACAAAAATTTGCCATGCTGACAGATAAGGATTTGTTGTTAGTAGATGGCAAAATGGATGAATTAGTAGGCAGAATACAAGTCAAACTTGGTAAAACAAAACAGGAAATTCAGAAAATCATTGCTGGTTTATAAGCCGGGATTTGAAAAAAATAAAAACAAACAAAAAAATAAAAATGAAAACAATAATCAAGAGTTTATCAGTATTTGCAGTTGTAACAACTGCTGTTTTAGTAAGTTGTAATTCTCCTGAACAAAAAGTAGAAAATGCACAAGATAATGTAACCCAGGCCAATAGGGATTTAGATACGGCTAACAAAGAATATCTTGCTGATATTGAAAGCTACAGGAAACAAACTGCAGAAAGAATTGCAGCTAACCAGAAAAGCATTGATGAATTTAACGGGAGGATAGCAAATGATAAAAAGGAAGCCAGGGAGGAATATAAAAAGAAAATAGATGCTTTGGAACAAAAGAATACCGACATGAAGAAGACGATGGATGATTACAAGGCAGACGGAAAGGATAAATGGCAAACCTTCAAAGCTGAATTCAGTAAGAGTATGGATGAATTAGGACAATCATTTAAGGATTTGACCGCGAAGAAGAGTTAATTGCTATAATAAAAATTAATAAACAGAAATAATGACAAAAGATATAAAATGGGCAATAGACCAGGCCCACAGCGAAATTACATTCAAGGTAAGGCATTTAATGATTGCCCATAGTAAAGGCTCATTCAAAACATTTGATGCAAACATTTATACTGCCGGAAAGGATTTTGAAACAGCTGAGATTGATTTGTGGATTGACCCTACATCTATAATAACAGGAGATGCAAAGCGAGATACACATCTAAAAGGATCAGATTTCTTTGATGTGGAAAATCATAAACAAATAACATTCAAATCAAGTACAATAGGAAAATCTGATGTTAGTGGTAATCACGAATTGTGGGGTGAGTTGACAATAAAAGGTATTACGAAACCCGTGAAACTCGACGTGCAATTTGGTGGAATATTAAATGATCCATGGGGCCATGAAAAGGCAGGATTTACAGTTACCGGCACAATTAAAAGAAGCGATTGGGGCCTTGTTTGGAATGCAACAATTGAAGCTGGCGGTGTTATGGTTAGTGAAGAAGTTACAATATCATGCGATATTGAACTAATCAACGTGAACCAAAAAGAGCTAGCAATGGAACTGGAGCCTTCAACAACTAAGAAAGTTGGGTTCTGATTATAAATGATCTGGTAAAATGGAAAACAAAAAACTGACTACTGCCGGGGGCAGGCCGTATGTTGAATTTGAAAATTCAATGACGATTGGCAGGCAAGGACCAATTCTTATACAAGATTATTTTTTGCATGAAGATATGGCCCACTTTAATCGTGAACGTATACCGGAAAGGGTAGTTCATGCAAAAGGAACGGGAGCATTTGGTACGTTTACCGTAACGCATGATATAAGCCAGTACACCAAAGCAAAAATATTCTCGGAAATAGGTAAACAGACAAAAATGTTTGCCCGTTTTTCGCTTGTTGCAGGAGAGAAGGGCAGTGCAGACAGCGAACGCGACCCACGTGGCTTTGCGCTTAAATTTTATACTGAAGATGGCAATTGGGACCTTGTAGGTAACAATACTCCTGTATTCTTCATTAAGGACCCTAAAAAGTTCTCACACTTTATCCATTCTCAAAAACGCGATCCTAAAACAAATTGCAAAAGCCCGACTATGGTTTGGGATTTCTGGAGTTTTAACCCGGAAAGCCTTCACCAGGTTATGATATTGATGAGTGACAGAGGCACTCCATTTTCATATAGGAATATGAACGGCTTTGGAAGTCATACTTTTTCGCTTATTAATAAGGATAATGAAAAGGTTTGGGTAAAGTTTCATTTTAAAACCCTGCAGGGAATAAAAAATTTTAATGGAAAAGAGGCTAATGATATGAAGGCTACGGACCCTGATCATGCCCAACGCGATTTAGTTGAAGCTATTGAAAGGAAAGATTTTCCGAAATGGGCTATGCAAATACAGGTTATGACAACTGACCAGGCAAAATTATTTAAATGGAATCCATTTGATGTTACAAAAGTATGGAGTCACAAAGAATTCCCATTGATTGATGTGGGAATTATGGAATTAAATGAAATTCCGCAGAATTATTTTCGTGATGTGGAACAATCTGCATTTGCACCGGCTAATGTTGTTAATGGTATCAGCTATTCACCAGATAAGATGCTACAAGGCCGTTTACTTTCTTATCCCGATGCACACAGATACCGATTAGGTGTAAACTATGAGCATATCCCGGTGAATAAATGCCCGTACATGGTTGCAAACTACCAGCGCGATGGATTTATGCAGGTAACTGAAAATGGCGGTGCAGAACCAAACTATCGTCCCAACAGTTTTGATGATATTATTGTAGATGAAAGCTATAAAGAACAGGCAATGCAATTAGAATCGAACATAGCAGACTGGTTTGACCGTAACGAAGATGATAATGACCATTATACACAACCGGGTATATTATACCGCGATGCAATGAGTGAACAAGACAGGAAGAGTGTGGTTGCAAATATTATAAACGCCATGAATGGTATCAGTGGCAATAAAAAGCAAGAGATCATCAATAGGCAACTGTGCCACTTCTTTCGTGCCGATATTAACTTAGGTATGGCAATTGCAAAAGGATTGGGTATTACTATTGACGAAAAGACAATGGCTCACTCGCAATAGGAAATTAAATTAAAAATAAGGGAGTAATGAATTTTTCATTGCTCCCTTTACTATTTATATGAAGAGTGAATGATATAACTTATTAAGCTAGTTATACAACAACCCTGCAGGTAATACTGCGCACCTTTGTATCGTGAAAATTAATTCACACTTAAAAAAATAAATCATGAAAAAGTCACTTATAATACTCGGTTTAATGTCATTGTCTTTAAGTTCTGTACTAAAAGCACAGGATGAAGATACCCGCGACAGGTTAACAATAGGCTTTAGGGCAGGAATAAACTATTCGAATGTTTGGGACGCACAAGGACAGGATTTTAAGGCCAGCCCGAGGATAGGGTTTGCAGGCGGTGTTTTTGCAGGGATTCCACTTGGAACATTTTTAGGCTTTCAACCTGAAGTACTTCTTTCCCAAAAAGGTTTTCAGGGCTCCGGTACATTATTGGACCAGCCTTATTCTTTTTCGCGCACAACAACATATATTGATGTGCCACTTCAACTTCAATTAAAACCGTCTGAGTTCCTTACAATTGTTCTCGGCCCTGAATACTCATATCTTATAAATGAAGAGAATACTTATACATATGGTATAAATAGCAGTAGCCAGGAACAAGCATTCAATAATGATAATATAAGGAAGAATATTTTTGGCCTTATAGTCGGCGCTGATGTTATTATTGAAAGGTTTGTTATTTCAGGTAGGGTGGGTTGGGACCTTCAAACCAACAATGGTAATGGTACCTCATCTACGCCACGTTACAAAAATCAATGGGGCCAATTAACTATTGGTTTTAAAATTTAATAAACAGTATTATCAATGGGTTATAAAGCCCGGGTTATTATCTGAGATAAGACCCGGGTGACCCACATTAAAATAAGTTCTAAAATGAAAAACATTAAAAAAGAGAAATCAACCCCAATAGAGACGAAAATTCCCGTTTCTAACGACCATACCGGCTCGGACTGTGATGCAGATCATACAGGAAAGGATTGCGATAATGATGAAACCGAAACAACGGAGAAAAAAGTGAAAAGCAAAGGAAAGTTCAATAAACCCGGCCGGGAAGTTAATCCGGATACCACAGGCATTGATATTAAAAGTGATAAAACAAAAAAGTGATAGATAATTCTTTTAAAATTCCATTTTATGTTAAAACGGCGCTGATATCTATAAGCGTTATTGCTTTGGTATTTATCATGTATATAGGGCAGCTTATTATAATTCCTATTGTATATGCCACCATAATTGCTATTCTGCTTAACCCCCTGGTTAATTACTTAATACATAAGAAGATCAACAAAATAGTTTCTATTGTAATAGCTGTTGCCCTTGCCGTTTGTATAACAATAGGGTTTCTTTATATTTTATCATCCCAGATAAGTATGTTCAGGGAAACGTACCCACAGTTAAAAGATAAATTTCATATAACGAGTGCCAGGTTCTTGCAATGGATATCAGTAAAATTTAATGTACAGGAAGCTACGATTACCACCTGGATAAATGAAACACAAAGCAAGGCCATTAATAATTTTGCCATAGGCGAAAAACTCTCAGAAGTAGGGCAGGTTATGATAACGGGAATGTTGTTGCCGGTCTATTTATTCATGATTCTTTACTATAAACCATTATTAATGGAATTTACCCGCAGGCTTTTCCGTACAGAATATCATAGTGCGGTTACC
>JABCZW010000020.1 GCA_013289475.1 Bacteroidota bacterium | reverse complement strand
TGGTTGAAGAAACTCCTTCTCCATTTATGACCGACAAGCTGCGCGATAAAATGGGCAAAGCTGCCATTAAAGCTGCCGAAGCCGTTAGATACGAAGGTGTAGGAACAGTAGAGTTTTTGGTTGACAAGCACCGCAACTTCTACTTTATGGAGATGAACACCCGTATACAGGTGGAGCATCCTATAACAGAAGAAGTAATTAACTACGACCTTATTGCTGAGCAGATAAAGATTGCTGCAGGCGTTAAAATATCGGGCAAAAACTATTTCCCTCAATTGCATGCTATGGAATGCCGTATCAATGCTGAGGATCCAGCCAATGGCTTCCGTCCAAGCCCGGGTAAAATATTGAACTTCCACGTACCGGGTGGCCACGGAATACGCGTAGACACTCACGTTTATGCAGGCTATGTTATTCCGCCAAACTACGATTCTATGATAGCCAAGCTTATTACCGTTGCCCAAACAAGGGAAGAGGTAATTGCTAAAATGAAGCGTGCATTGGAAGAATTTGTAATTGAAGGAATTAAAACTACTATACCGTTCCATTTAAAGCTTATGGAAAACCCCAGGTTCCTGAAAGGCGATTACAATACTCACTTCCTCGAAGAAGAGAAGTTATTTTAAAAATTAACCCAATCCGCATATTCAGGTACTCGTTCTGTTTTGTAAGTTTATTACTATAAAAAATCGCGCTATGAAAAAAACATTTACTTATTCTTCCATTGCAATACTTTTAGCAGGCTCTTATATGCTTGTTAGTTCATGCAAAAACAATGCTGTTGTTGAAACCAACAAGGATGAAATAAACCTTGCCAACTTCGACACTACCGTAAAACCCGGCAACGATTTTTTTGAATATGTAAATGGCAACTGGTTAAAGAACAACCCAATTCCTGCTTCGGAAGCAAGATGGGGAAGCTTTGACATAGCTAACGATACAAACGTTCACCGCGTATATAAATTACTAACTGATGCAGCGGCTGATAAAAACAAAACGGCAGGCAGTGTACCGCAAAAGACAGGTGATTATTTTGCAATGGGCCTTGACTCCGATAAATTAAATAAAGAAGGTATTGCTCCACTGCAAGATGAATTGGCACGTATCAATAAAGTATCTGATAGCAAATCGTTGTGGGAAGAATCTGCCAGACTGATGAAGATGGGCTCGAGCGTTATGTTCAAGTTCACCGTAGGGCAAGATGATAAGATAAGTTCGAAAGAAATAGTCCGTATTGAACAGGGCGGAATGTTATTGCCAAGTAAAGACTACTATGTAGATACTGCTGCACGCATGAAAGACATACGTGCTAAATATGTTGAGTACCTAAGCCAATTATTTTGGCAGGTAGAGCCAGGACCTGGAAATACGAGTGTGACAGCACATGATGCCCAAAAGGTTCTTGCTATGGAAACAGATTTGGCTAATTCAGCCATGACACAAATTGAAACAAGGGATGTGCATGCAGTATATAATAAAATGACTTTTGCTCAACTGGAAAAAGAAACTCCTAATATTGACTGGGCAACCTGTATGAATATTTGGGGTTTGAAATCTATAGATACTGTTTTGGTAGCACAACCTGAGTTTATGAAAAAGGTTAGCGCTGCTGCAAAATCATATTCTATAGATGACTGGAAGACATACATGCGCGCGCAATTGCTTGCTACTGAAGCTATACGCTACAAGTTAAGTGACAAGATAACCGATATCAACTTCGATTTCTGGGGTAAAACAATGCAGGGTTCAAAAGCTCTGAAGCCAAGGTGGAGGCGTTCGGTAGAAGCCACCAATGCTGCTATTGGAGATTTAGTCGGACAATTATATGTAGCTAAATACTTCAGCGCTGAGACCAAAGAAAAAGTTCACACCATGGTTACTAATATTATTAATGCATATAAAGAGCGCATTAATAACTTAACCTGGATGAGCCCTGAGACCAAGAAGTTTGCCATTGGCAAGCTTGATAAGATCACCCTGAAGCTTTGCTACCCTGACAGGTGGAGAGATTACTCAGCACTGGAGATCAAGAACGATGCTTATGCTACCAATGCATTCCGTGTAAATGAATACAAATTCAACTATAACATAAACAGGTTAGGCAAACCGGTAGACAGAACTGAATGGGAAATGACTCCTCAAATGGTAAACGCTTATTATGAACCTACTTTGAATGAAATTTGTTTCCCTGCAGGTATATTGCAATTCCCCTTCTTTGATGCTAACCGCGATGATGCCTTGAACTATGGTGGTATTGGTGTGGTTATCGGCCACGAACTCACCCACGGCTTCGATGACCAGGGTAACCAGTACGATGGCGATGGCAATATGCGCAAATGGTGGACCGATGCCGATTCTATCCACTACTTCAGCAAATTGGGATTAGTTATCAGGCAGTTCGATAATTTCGAAATGGATTCAGTACACGTAAAAGGTAAACTTACCATTGGCGAAAATACCGCTGACTTAGGTGGTGCCACCATAGCTTTCCAGGCATTAGAGAATGACTTAAAACAAAACCCTGAGGGTGTTGTGAAAGGCTTTACACCGGAACAAAGGTTCTTTATCGGCTTCGCACAAGTATGGAGGCAGAATGCAAGGCCTGCTTACATAAGGCAAATGGTTAATACCAATCCTCATGCACCGGCTAATTTTAGGGTATTAGGCCCATTGGCTAACATGAATGAGTTTTACACTGCCTTTAATGTTAAGCCCGGTGATGCTATGTACAGGGCCGATAGCCTGAGAGCAGTTATTTGGTAGAGTACCAATTTTAAATTTTAAGTATTGAATTTTAAATTCAAAATTTAGAATTCAACATTTAAAATTATTTCTGTTATGGATTATAAAACAATTTGTGGTATAATAGCCTCTCTTATTGGTACCGGCTGTTTTATTCCGTACATAAAGGATATTTATAAAAAGAAAACAAAGCCTCATATTTATACCTGGCTCATATGGACCATTTTACAGGTGACAGGCGTTATAGCCATGTTAAAGAACGGAGCTGGTATTGGAGTACTTGCATTAGGTACGGGTTCTGTGCTTTGTGCATATACCTGTATACTCAGTATTAAATATGGCACCAAGAACATTACCAAATTCGATTCACTTTGTCTTATAGGTGCATTGGCAAGTATTGTGGTTTACATTTTAATGAAAGACCCATTACTGGCTATAATACTTATCTCAGCTATCGATTTTGTGGGCTTCCTACCTACCCTGCGTAAAGCATACATAGAGCCTTATTCAGAAACGATAACGATGTTTGCGTTCTTCTCTTTATCGGGAGTATTTACCATGCTGGCGTTACACAGTTACAGTGTGGTTACTGCACTATACCCACTTACATTGATTGGAATTAATGTTATTGCAACTACTGTTTTATGGTGGAGAAGAAGGAAAATACCAAATCCATTATAAATACTATTTTCCTGTTTTCCACTGCTTATATTGCTCGAAATCACGCCTACTATCAGCTATCATCGAATCAGTTGACCTGCCATAAAACTTTTCAAAATCTTCTTTTGATTTAAATTGAGTTAAATAATAACGCATCCGTTTATTAATTAAACTATCAAAGTTTAACTGCCCGGCAATTATGCTATCATAAGTCGGTAATTCTTTATAAGAGTTATTTGAAGTATGCTTTGAATCATTATTCTGGCCAGAAGCAATAAAAACCAGAAGAGAAAAAAGCATTAAAATACCATATTGCTTATTCATGCTCGTGGCGTTAGACTGTTTCTTTATCTCAATAACTTATTTTTTGCAGCCTGCTCCCTTATCATCTGCGCATAATTCAAATGCCTTGCCAACCCATTTACAGCTATGGCAATGCGCTTGGCCTTTGTTTCATCGGTCTTGGCGCTATCTATCCACTTTGAGAAATACTTTTGGTGTGAGCCCGGTTGTGCTTTAAAGAATTTTATCGCTTCCGGTTCATCTTCAAGGCAGGCCAGGAAATCCTGGTTAAAAGCAAACTCGCTTTTATCTTCTTCTATTTGCACCTTTAACATGGCGCCCTTCATCTTTCGTATGCCCTTACGAAGAGTTGCATTAATGGGAATAATAAATTCTCCTTCGCCCATGGGCAGCAAAGCGACTTGTTTTATAGGGTAATTATCTAACTTGCCTTTAACACGGAAAGATACCTTGCAACCGGGCTTTAATTGCTGTGCATATTTTGCAGGTATAACAATATACGTCCAGCCGGTCTTTTCGCCCTGTTCCTTAAACTTTAATATTTCGGTGGTGAATTGAACCACGATGATTTTTTTACGCTTCTACCTTATCTTGCTTCTCATACTGAAAAGCCTTACGGGGTTTCAATCCGAGTACATCAAACATCTTCATATCCTCGTTTGCATCGGGGTTAGGAGTTGTTAAAAGTTTCTCGCCCATAAATATAGAATTGGCTCCTGCCATAAAGCAGAAAGCCTGTGTTTCCCTGTTCATTTGTACACGGCCTGCTGATAGGCGTACTACAGAATCAGCCATTACTATACGTGCCGTAGCGATCATGCGTATCATCTCCCACGATTCCACCAATGGCCTGTCGCCCAATGGGGTGCCTTCTACGGGTACCAGTGCGTTAATAGGCACTGATTCAGGATGCGGGTTTAGGTGTGATAATGTGAGCAGCATACCAATACGGTCATCAGCCGATTCGCCCATGCCTATAATTCCGCCTGAACAAACAGTAAGCCCAGCCTTGCGCACATTATGCAATGTGTTTAGCCTGTCTTCGTATTTGCGGGTGGTAATAATGCTTTCGTAATTCTCTTCCGATGTATCTACATTATGGTTGTATGCATACAAGCCTGCATCAGCCAGTTTCTTCGCTTGTTCTTCGGTAACCATGCCCAATGTGGCACAAACTTCCATGCCTTTGGCATTAACTGCCTTTACCATATCAAGCACCTGGTCAAAATCTTTATTGTTACGCACTTCTCTCCAAGCTGCACCCATGCAAAGGCGCGATGCGCCCATGCTTTGAGCCTTCTCAGCAATGCCATTTACTTCATCAACGCTCATTAACTTATGTACCTTAATATCGGTATGGTAGCGAGCAGCCTGCGGGCAATATGCACAATCTTCAGGGCATCCGCCTGTTTTGATAGAGATAAGTGAACTTATCTGCACTTCATTTGACTTATGATACTTGCGATGTATAGTTGCTGCACGGTAAACAAGGTCCAGTAAAGGAGTATTATAGATCTCAGCTATTTGCTCTTTGGTCCAGTCGTAGCGTATGTCGTTCATATAAGTTGAAAGTTTGTAAAGTTCATAAAGCAAAAAGTCGTAAATCGCAAATGTTTACATATACGGGCTCTAAATTATGTAATTTTCATAAAATAATGGGTATTTCTGAACTTTATAACTTTACAAACTTTATGAACTTTACAAACTGCCTATGCATATCGACATTATAACCCTGCATCCCGGTTTATTGGAAAGCCCTTTTCAGCATTCTATTGTAAAAAGAGCCATTGAGAAGAAACTGGTGGAGGTAAACTTCATAAACCTGCGCGATTATGGCATAGGTAACTATAAGCAAGTTGACGATAGTCCTTTTGGCGGTGGCGCCGGCATGGTTATGACCATTGAGCCTATTGCCAAATGCATTGAGGAATTAAAAGCCAAAAGAACCTACGACGAAGTAATATACCTGAGCCCCGACGGAGAACTGTTTAACCAGCAAATGGCTAACCATTTTTCAATGGCAAAGAACATTATTTTGCTTTGCGGGCATTATAAAGGGGTTGATGAAAGGGTGAGAGAACTATTCATTACCAAAGAAATATCTATCGGCGATTATGTGCTTAGCGGAGGCGAGCTACCTGCCGCCATTTTCTGCGATGCGATAATACGTCTGTTACCGGGAGTATTATCTGACGAGACCTCTGCCCTGTCCGATTCTTTTCAGGATAATTTACTGGCCCCGCCTGTATATACGCGCCCTGCAGATTATAAAGGCCTTAAAGTGCCTGATGTATTATTATCGGGTGACCCTAAGCAAATTGAAAACTGGAGGCACGAACAATCTATTGAGCGCACACAAAAGCGCAGACCTGATATTCTGAAAAAGCACGAATAAAGGCTATCCTGACGACCTCAACCCCAAAAACTTGCTGCTATTCAGCTTATTTTATTAAAATTTGTTAACCCAACCTATTTTAAGAAATCTGCGTAATTTTTTTTATACTTTTGATAGGTAATTTTGTAACCTAGTCTTTTAATTATGATAGCAAGTACAGTTGGTGGAATTTTTGAGCGTGAGTTGAACAAACTTGCCGAAGAAATTAAGCTTTATACACCTGAACAAAGTATTTGGAAGGTAAAAGACGGTATAAAAAACTCCGGAGGTAATCTTTGCCTGCATATTTGTGGCAATCTACAGCATTTTATAGGTACCGTACTTGGCAATAGTGGCTATGTCCGTAACCGCGATAAAGAATTTGCTGATACCAATGTTCCGGTAACAGAACTGTTGAAGGAAATTGAGACCACGAAAAAGATCGTTGTTAAAACACTGGAATCAATACCCGACGAAGATTTAGATAAAGAATACACTGCTTTCCCTGCACATTTGCTTGGCAAAGAGCATATTACAAAATTTTATTTTTTGGCCCATCTAATTGCACATATGGACTACCATATTGGACAGATAAATTATCACCGACGATTGATGTAAATAATTATATGAACAATAAATACAATCTTCCCCAGTTTATTTCTCATATTTGCACATCGCTCACAGCAAAAAAATGTCTGATAGTTTAGTCATAATACCTACGTATAACGAAAAGGGTAATATTGAAAATATTGCCCGTAAGGTACTGTCCCTGCCCGGAGACCTGCATCTGCTTGTTATAGATGATGGCTCACCCGATGGTACTGCGACTATTGTAAAAAACTTAATGAACGAATATACGGGCCGCCTTTTTATAGTGGAACGCGAAGGTAAACTTGGCCTTGGCACGGCATATATAGCAGGTTTTAAATGGGCACTGGCAAAGAACTACGAGTATATTTTTGAAATGGATGCCGATTTTTCGCATAACCCTGAGGACCTTTTAAGATTGAAGGATGCCTGCGTAAAAGGCGCTGACCTGGCAATTGGGTCACGTTATGTAAAAGGGGGAGATGTAAAGAACTGGGATGTGAAACGGGTACTCATGTCATACTTTGCTTCAGTTTATGTACGTACAGTTTTATGGGTGAATATAAAAGATACTACTGCCGGATTTAAATGTTACAGGCGTAAAGTATTGGAAGCATTACCACTTGACACAATTAAATTTATAGGCTATGCCTTCCAGATTGAAATGAAATACCTTACCCATAAAATGGGTTTTAAAATTGCTGAAGTGCCTATTACTTTTATCGACCGCCAGGTAGGCATTTCTAAAATGAGCAAGGGTATATTTAAAGAAGCTTTCTGGGGAGTAATACAAATGCGAATGGGAAAACATGGCAAATAAAAGCACCCTTATTAAAAATGCTTTTATAGTTAATGAAGGGAAAATATTCCAAAGCGACTTACTTATTGTAAATGGCAAGATAGAAGAAGTAAAAGATTCTATTACTTCTTACCCCGAAAACACAACTGTTATTGATGCCACTGGTAAATACCTTTTACCGGGTATTATTGATACCCATGTGCATTTTCGTGAACCGGGCCTTATACATAAAGCCGATATTCACAGTGAATCCAAGGCGGCTGTTGCTGGTGGTGTCACCTCTTTTATGGATATGCCAAATACAGTGCCGGCTGTGCTTACACAAGAATTACTGGAAGATAAATATCGACTTGCAAAAGATAAAGCCCTTGCCAATTATTCGTTTTACATGGGCACTTCGAATAATAACCTTGTTGAAGTATTAAAAACCGACCCTAAGAATGTTTGCGGAGTAAAAGTCTATTTAGGAACATCTACCGGAAATATGTGCGTAGATAATCCTGAAACTATTGAACAACTTTTTGCTAAATGCCCGACCCTATTGGCTGCGCATTGTGAAGACGAACATATTATAGAAGAAAACTCAAAGGCGTTTCGTGAGAAATACGGCGAGAACCCTTCACCTTCAGTCCACCCGCAAATACGTAATGAGGAATGCTGTTATAAGTCTTCATCGCACGCGGTAGAACTGGCAAAGAAACATAGCACACGTTTGCATATCGTTCACATATCTACAGTAAAAGAAACAAACCTGTTCGATAATAAAACAGCTTTAGAGAAGAAAAAAATAACTGCCGAAGTGTGTATCCACCATCTATGGTTTAGCGATAAAGACTATGCCAATAAAGGTAACTGGATAAAATGGAATCCTGCTATTAAAACCGAGAACGACCGTAGCGGGCTTATGCAGGCATTGCTCGACAATAAGATTGATACCGTTGCTACCGACCACGCACCACATACACACGGAGAAAAGGAACAGGAGTATTTTTGCTGCCCTTCGGGTGCGCCAATGGTGCAACACTCTTTAGTGGCTATGCTCGAATTTCATCATGCAAAAAAAATATCGCTGGAAACCATAGTTCAAAAAATGTGCCATGCACCTGCCATATGCTTTCATATTGAAAACAGGGGCTTTATACGCAAAGGATATTTTGCCGACCTTACATTGGTTGATTTAAACAGCCCGTGGACAGTAGATAAATCAAATATTTTATATAAATGCAAGTGGGCACCCATGGAAGGCGAAACTTTCCACAGCCGTGTTACACACACCTTTGTAAACGGAAACATGGTTTATAATAACCAGGTTTTTGATGAATCGGTAAAGGGAATGCGGTTAACATTTAACAGGTAGTAAAGCTATTTGATGAAGCACTTCCTGAAAAATTACTTTATTTTTTTTATTCTTCCGCTCTTGTATCTTGCATTTGCAGCTGTTTACAGGTATAAGTATACATTTTTCTACACTTCTCAGCCCGACCCCGTATATGCGTATTTAATGAATGGCACCAACCTTGCCAGCGGGCATTTGGAAATAGGCCACTTCGACCATCCCGGAACCCCTGTGCAATGCCTTGCTGCTATAATTATTTTTATAAAGCACTTTATTTCGGGCAGCGGTCCATTGTACCAGGATGTGTTGCTACATCCTGAGAATTACCTGTTGGTATGTAGCATAATAATGATACTTATAACCGGTTTTACAATTTATTTTACAGGAAGGTTTGTTTACAAGAATACGGGTAACGTTAGTACTGCCATACTGTTCCAGCTTACCCCTATGCTTACAAAAGACATGCTGAAGAATATCATGTACCTGATGCCGGAAGCGATCATCATACCCCTGGGTACATTTTTTATGGCTTATTTATATGTGCACTTTGTAGTCAACCAATCCGATGAAGATAAACCTTCCGAGTATAGAACCCTTATTATTTGCGGTTTAATTACCGGTTTTCTTATAGCCACCAAAATAAACACTACGCTTATAATCATCGTGCCCCTGTTCTTGATAAAAGGCGTAAGGCAAAGATTAACCTATTTACTGGTAACACTTGTTGCTTTTATAGTATTGGTTATTCCGGTTATGCCTAAATATTATTTTTTCTATAAATGGGTCAGGAGAATAGTTACTCACGATAGTCTTTACGGAAGCGGAAAAGAACAATTTATTGATGCCCACTTATATAGTGCAAACCTTAAGGAACTGTTCACAACCGATGTAGTATTTACGACAGTTTATGCCATTATTACAATTGCTTTTATTATAACCATTATAAAGTTCATGCTAAAAAAGAAGCCCGATGGTGCATTTACAAGGGCTTTAATTGGCGTATGGGTATTTACTACTCTTCTCATATTTACGGTTGCCAAACATTATAAGTTTTACTATGTATTCCCGGCAGGCACATCCTTAGCATTAGGCCTTATTGCAGCCTCCGGCATCTTATTCAACTCACTGCAAAAAACAAAAAATATTATTGCCTATTGTTTCTTAGGGGGGATGTTATTGCTGCAGGCCAATAGCTATATTAAAGATGCCAATAACGTGAACCATGACCATCAAACATTGGCTGCCACCCGGAAGTTTATTGAAACAAGAAAAAATATACCAGTAATTATTGCAAGCACTTATCAGTCAGCCTATATTGAGCTGGCTCTCAATTTTGGTATTGTATATACCGGCAATCAGATTCCATTTTACATGCAATTCGAGAAAACGATCCACCCCACTTCTTATTTATATGACGTTGACTTTAAGAAACTCCTTTTTTGGGGAAAAGAAATGATTACCCCTGAGGTTTTAAGTAAATATGATAGCCTGCTTGCTTATACAAAAGACAGGGATAGTAATGCCGAGAGAGAAATCATGCAGGAGATTACAACATACAATGGGTTGAAATTAGGTGATTATAAATTAATATACAGAGACACAAATACAGGTGAAAATATATATGTTATATACACCCATAGGGGCTTGGCTTCAAAACTCTTAGAAAACAAAACATCAATTTATTGCGACCTTGAAAAATTAACCGATGATAAATCATCTTTCATAGCAAGCGACGGGAAACATCTTTTGGCGAAAGCCTTTGCAGTAACCCAAAAAGAACATCATTCCGGCTTAAATGCTGTTTTACTTAACGACAAGAACCAATATGGGGCAGACCTTATATTTAATGTTAAGCCGGGAGATTTTATTGATGCAACTGTTTGGAGAAAATCGCCTGATGGCGGAGGTATTGTATTAAGTGCCGAAAAACCTGAAATGTTATACAGGGGCGGTGAGTTTGTTATAAATACTGCTGAAAACGGATGGGAACAAATTGAATGTAAATGCAAAGTACCGGACGACTACAAAGAACCCACCGTTCATTTTTACCTTTTTTACCCCGGAAAGGAAGATGTTTATTTTGATGACATAAATATTACTATATATTCAATGGCATTGAACAGCACTAACATTTTTTGTAATCTTGAAAAGCTGACAAATGATAAGTCCCAATTCATTTCAGATGATGGAAATTATACTTTTCTAAAAGCCGACCAGGTTATAACAACTGAACACCATTCGGGTAAAAACTCAATTCATCTTTCACAGGCTACCCCCTACGGATTAGATCTTTTTTTTAATGTTAAACCCGGAGATTCTGTAAGTGCATCAGTATGGAGAAAATCCTCTAGTAAAACTCCAAGCATAGTGCTGTCAGCAGCAAAAGATCAAAATTATTTTTATACCGGGGGCAATACTGTAATTAATATCGATACTACCGGGTGGGAACAAATACAGCTAACCATAAAAATACCACAGGACTATAAGGAATCTGCCCTGCACTTTTATGTTTTTTTATGCGGAATTAAGGATGCCTATATTGATGATGTTTCCATATCAGTTTATCCGGCAAAGTAAGCTACTCCTTGGCATTTTTCAATATGCCTGCCTGCAAAGCAAATTCGTGACTATAATCGTATAACGAAGCCGCCAGTTTTTCATCGCCTAAAGCACGTTTTATAGTATCGCTTTCACCCAATAAAGTTTGGTGCATAAACTGCTTCATTTCATCTGTCATCATATCCTTTGTCCACAGGTGCAGGTGCATTGAGTTTTTCTCTTTTTCATCCCACAACGATAACAGCATACCCTTAACTGCGCCAGTCTCTTTACTATCGCTCGACGACCATTGCATTTTGATGGGCAGGTTGTTTTCGTCCAGTTCAACCGTTATGTTTATTTCCGTCTTTTTAGCCATAATTAAAATGTTCGATAAATGTGCCCAAAAATAGGTCAAATATGCTTACCTGTGGGCATTACTTTTTTTAGCCCCTTTTGTATGCAAATTTATCGGCTACGAATGTTATCTTTGAAGCCTTAATACCTATTTGCTCTTTTATGCAGAAAACGCTCTCGCAGTTCGATGTTGCTGTTAACTCTTGCAGGGATATTTTTATTAAAAAAATGCACGATTATGGCACCGCGTGGCGCATACTCAGGGTATCATCTATTACCGACCAGATATTTATCAAGGCCCAGCGTATTAGAAGTATTGAAGAAAAAGGCTCAAAAAAGGTTGATGAAGATGTTACTGCCGACTTTATTGGCATATATAATTACGCTGCAATAGCCCTTATTCAACTATCATTAAAGGATGACGAACGTACTGAAATGCCTGCTAAAGAAATCGAAGTACTTTTTGACAAACATTCGAAATATGCCCGCCAATTAATGCAGGACAAAAACCACGATTATGGTGAGGCCTGGAGGGAAATGAGAGTGTCCTCGCTCACCGACCTTATTTTGATGAAGCTTTTAAGGATAAAACAAATTGAGGACCATAAGGGGCAAACCCTTATATCTGAGGGGATTGATGCTAACTATTATGACGTTATGAATTATGCTATTTTTGCATTAATACGCCTTACCGAAACTATATAGCTATGAAGGCACTTGTTAAGATCTGTATTTTCCTTGTCGGAGCCCTTTTCATCTTCTCAGGCTTTGTAAAAGCGGATGACCCCTTAGGGTTTTCTTATAAATTACAGGAATATTTTGAAGCCTTTGGTCCGGCTTGGAAATGGGCTATACCTTTTTCATTCCCTTTAGCCTGCTTTATTCCTGTATTGGAAATGATACTTGGTTTTATGGCCCTTATCGGGTCATTCAAAAAGTTTACCCTCTGGATGCTTTTCCTGATGGACCTCTTCTTCACCTTCCTGACATTTTATACTGCCCACTACAACAAGGTGCTCGAATGTGGCTGCTTTGGCGATGCAATATCTATGACACCCTGGGTAACCTTCTGGAAAGATGTGGTAATACTTATCATTATCGGGATAATTGCTTTGGGCAACAAACACTATACGCCGGTATTACCTAAAATGGTACAAAACGGCGCACTTGTTATTTTCATCCTCGGTTCAGCTTCATTTTCATGGTATTGTTATAACTATCTTCCGGTTATCGATTTCCGCCCTTATAAGGTTGGAACCGATATTAAAAAGGATATGAAAGGTATTGATGATGTAGTGAAATATCATTACACCCTGATAAATAAACAGACCAAAGAAAAGAAAGAGTTTGACAAGTTCCCTGATAATTACCAGGCCACGTGGGATTTTGATACCAGTGGAACAAGAACTGAAATACTTAAGAAAGGTATTCCTGCTAAAATATTTGACTTTAATATCGTAAGTCTCGATGGAAACGATTACACTGATAGTGTATTAAGCAACCCGAATTATAACCTGCTATTAGTCTCTTCCACAATTACCGATGCGAATACTTCGCCTGAAACAATTAAAAAAATAAATGATCTTTATGCCGAATGTGTTAAGAACCACATAAAGTTTATGTGTCTTACTGCATCAGGCGAAGGCGATATTAATACCTACAAACAAAAGAACCACGCAGAGTATCCTTTCTTAAATACCGATGATACACAGTTGCGAACTATGATACGTTCGAACCCGGGCCTTGTCATGCTGAAAGCCGGGATAGTAATTGCGATGTGGCACTATCATTCAATACCCGATTACAAGAGCCTTAACGAACAATATTTTAAGAAATAGTGATAAACTTTATAATCAAGAGGACATTTTACGGCTTCCTGGTATTATTGGGTGTGCTCGTTTTGGTTTTCCTTTTATTTAATGCCTTACCCGGCGACCCTGCCCGCTTAATGCTTGGCCAGCGTGCCGATGCACAGGCTATTGCTATTATTGACAAAGACCTGGGCTTAGATAAACCTTTGCATACCCAGTTCTTAATGTATCTCGATGACCTTTCCCCTATTTCAATACATAACGATAAGCAGAAAGACAGCCCGATTTATCTCGATACGGCCAAGTATTCCAGCTATACTAAACTATTCAGGGTATCAGAAAATAAAATTGCAATTCTTAAATTTCCATACCTGCGGCGCTCTTACCAAACCAGGAGAAAAGTATGGGATATTATTAAATCTACATTACCCAATACCGCTGTACTTGCAATTACTGCAATTGTGTTTGCAACCATATTCGGTATATTTCTGGGTATCATAGCTGCTCTTAAAAAAGATTCTGCTTTTGATAAAATTTCGGTTGTCTTCTCGGTACTTGGCCTTGCAGGCCCGTCATTCTTTGTGGGCTTAATATTTGCGTGGCTCTTTGGCCACGTACTTAGTAAATACACAGGGCTTAACACCGTAGGCAACCTTTATAGCATTGATGACTATGGCAACGGCCGATACCTTGATCTTAAAAACCTGATATTACCTGCCCTTACATTGGGTATAAGGCCGCTTGCAATTATTGTTCAGCTTACCCGTGCATCGATGCTTGAGGTATTATCTCATGATTATATACGAACCGCTTCTGCCAAAGGGCTAAAACTAAGATCTATTATTGTTAAACATGCCCTGAAAAATGCACTTAATCCTGTGGTAACGGCTATATCGGGCTGGTTTGCAAGCTTAATTGCAGGTGCAGTTTTTGTTGAATATATTTTTGGCTGGGAAGGTATTGGTAAGGAAGTTATAGAGGCATTGGAGCGGTACGATCTGCCTGTGGTAATGGGTGTAGTACTTGTTACTTCAATTCTGTTTGTTATAATAAATATGCTGGTAGATATTATATACGCCCTGCTCGACCCCCGCATAAGGCTTAAATAAAAGTATGTTATGAGAAAAAAGATTGTAGCCGGAAACTGGAAGATGAATAAAACATATTCTGAAGCTGTGCCGCTTATGTATGAGATAAAAGACCTGTTGTGGAAAAGTAAAAAAGCCGAATCGGTAATTAAGATCATTGTGCCCCCGTATTTATATATCCATGATTTTTATGAAACTGCCAAGGGGCTTAAAAATCTTTTTGTTGGCGGGCAAAATTGTGCTTATGAAGAATCGGGAGCTTATACAGGAGAGGTTTCAGCTTCTATGCTTAAATCGGTTGGGGCTAATTATATAATTATAGGCCATTCCGAAAGAAGAAGCTTTTTTAAAGAAACCAATGCCGAACTGAAAAAGAAAACAGATATTACGTTAAAGCAAGGCCTTACACCTATTTTTTGTATTGGAGAAACAAAAGAAAAGAGGGAAGCCAATGAACACTTTAATGTAGTTGAAACGCAGATCAGTGAAAGCCTGTTTCATCTTTCCACTGAAGAATTTCAGAAATGTGTACTTGCATACGAGCCGGTTTGGGCCATTGGCACAGGGCTTACGGCCACATCGGCACAGGCACAGGAAATGCATCATTACATCCGTTCGCTTATTGAGAAGAAATATAGCAAACCGGTATCTGATAATATTTCAATACTATATGGAGGAAGCTGCAACGAGAAAAATGCAGCAGAACTGTTTGCCTGCCCCGATGTTGATGGAGGGCTTATAGGCGGCGCAGCATTAAAAGCAAAAGAATTTGTAGAAATTATTCATTCCATACCTCAATGAACTTTATAAAAAAGCTTCCGATTCTTCTCATATTTCTATCCTGTTTTCAGTACACACATGCACAGGAAGCGAAGGTTAAAATATTTCTGCAGGATTCTGTAAAGTTTATCGATGACCTGAATACCTATATGGAAACAGGTACTGCCACCCACAAAGATGTAAAAGAATTTCTTGAAAAATTTGTTGCCGTTTGGAAATCGCCCGGGTATAACCATTATTATAAAATTGCCACATATACCATTGCAAATGAAATGCTAACCAGGAAGATACCTGTTTACCCCAGCTTCCAGACCTTCATTTCATCGATGATGAACTTTGTAAGTGCAGGCTTATCGCAAAAACAGTTTGACCAATGGACGGCCGCGCTTGAGAAACTTTTGAAGAAGAGGCCTTACAACGATTTGAACACCTTCCTCACTATGAGTGATAATTTATTCAGCAGCAACACCTTTTTCAAATCACCTACAATTTCATGGAGTGCCAATAACAGCAACTTTACATTTAAAAGTGATAGTGTTCCGGAGGTTATTTTCAGTAAACTAAATCTGAAATGTACCAATGAGCGGAATGATACCGTTGTAATTTATAATACACAAGGGGCTTTTTTCCCTCTCAAAGGTGCCTGGTTTGGTAATAGCGGCAAGGTTGATTGGGTACGTACAGGCCTTGATGCCAATACAGTTTACGGAGAGTTAAGTAATTATGTTGTTATTTGCAAGCAGGGCGGCTTTGTAGCTGATTCGGTAATATTCTGGAACAAAAGCTATTTTGATAAGCCGCTTACAGGTAAGATACTTGAGCGCGATGTTTCTGAAGCAGTAGGTAAGGAAACATATCCCCGGTTTATATCATACGGAAAACGTTTTGCTATTCCCAACCTTACAAATGATGTTACATACAATGGCGGATTTTCTATGCGCGGAAAACGCTTTGTAGGTGCAGGAACACCGGCAGAACCGGCACAGCTTATTTTTAACCGTGATGGAAAACCATACCTTATTGCCTCATCGGTAGAATATGGTATTACTAAAGACCAGATTATAGCAGATGATGCCAGTGTAGTTATACATGTTACCGATACCGATTCCATTTATCACCCAGACATACAACTTGTTTATAATATTGCAAAAAAACACCTTTCGTTAATAAGAAGCGATCAGGGTCTTTCACAAACCCCATACTTTGATACGTACCATAAAGTAAATATGTTCTTCGAAGAGCTTTCATGGAATACCGACCAGCCTAAAATGGAATTCCGTATGCTGGAAGGCGCTGCACAAAGTATTGCAGATTTTGAATCTCAGGATTTCTTCCGGCCCGAACTGTTCAATAAATTTAGTGATGCTACAGGCAACAACATAATTATGAGTATTGCTCAGTATTCAAAATCGGTGCAGGGCAACGATTTTTTAGTAAGTGACATTGCCAGCTTTATGCACACGACATCGGACGATATGCGCCCTGCAATTGTAAAACTGGCTACTGTAGGATTACTGATGTATGATGTACCGTCGGATAAAATACATGTGCAGGACAGGTTATACAGGTTTATAAGCAACAAAATGCGTAAAACCGATTATGATGTTTTAGATTACCACTCAGAAAACCCGGGCAGAGGAGTTGACAACGGAGTAATGGACTTGCTGACAAATGATATTACCATGAATGGTATTAAAGTTATTATAGTAAGCGATTCAGAGAACGTATACATATACCCTAAGGACCAGCAGGTAGTACTGCATAAAAACCGTAATGCAACTTTTGGCGGGAATGTGCATGCCGGCCGCTTCGATTTTTATGGCAAGCATTTTGATTTCAGGTATGATGATTTTAAAATCAAAATGAACATGACCGACTCAATACGTATACAGGCCGAGTCATACGAAACAAACCCAAAAGGCGAACATTATCTTGTCCCCGTAAAAAGTGTTATTGAGCACGTAAGCGGAGAAATTGCGCTTGATAATCCCAACAATAAGTCGGGATTTAAGCCATATCACCAATACCCTATATTAACCAGTGATACAAATTCGTTTGTATTTTATAATAAGAAAACCGTACAAGGCGGAGTTTATAAAAAAGATAATTTCTATTTCAAGCTTGATCCCTTTGTTATTGATAGCTTGAACAGGTTTAGTAATGCAGGATTGCACTTTGGCGGAACATTTGCCTCGGCAGATATTGTGCCTGAAATGCGTGAAGTACTCAAGTTGCAACCCGACTACTCTCTTGGTTTTATACACGATGCACCTGCAGATGGCCTCTCATTATATAGCGGTAAAGGCAAATTTTACAGCAAGCTGAAACTAAGCAATAAAGGATTAAAAGGTGATGGAACAATTAATTATGTTACCTCTGTTTCAAAGTCGAACGACTTTACATTCTATCCCGATTCGATGAACGCTATTGCTAATAAATTTGTAATTAATGAACAAAAAACCGATCCCGAGTTTCCTACAGTAACGGGCGATACTGTGCGTGAACACTGGATGCCGAAGTTGGACCATATGGCCATCAGCGATATAAAATCTCCGTTCCTTATTTATACCGGCCCCAATCAAAGTGTTTTTCATGGCATGTTAGATTTGCAGCCCGATTTACTTTCGGGTAACGGAGAAGTGGACTTTCTGAAAGCCAGCCTTACCTCCAAACTTATTAAATTCAAACAACATAAGTTTACTGCCGATACAGCGGACTTTAGCCTGGAAGCAACTGATAATTCGGGCATTGCGTTTGCCACCAATAACATGAGCGCCGATATAGATTTCCAATTACAAATGGGTGAATTTAAGTCAAATGGCGGTGGCTCTGTGGTTAAGTTTCCTGAGAATGAGTACATAGCTTTTATGGACGAATTTAAGTGGTATATGAACCAGGACCAACTTGAATTGAGTTCGAGCAAAAAACAAACTGCCCAAGTACAGGGTAAGGAATTGCAATTCTCGGGAGCTAAATTTATATCGGTTGATCCTAAACAAGATTCCCTCCAGTTCATAGCTCCTTCGGCAAGGTTTAGTATTAAAGATTACCTGATCACTGCGCAAAAAGTCCCTTTTATTGATGTTGCCGATGCCCAAATTGTGCCAGACAGCGGTAAAATACTGGTGCATAAAAATGCAATAATGGAACCTCTTATACGGGCTGAAATAACTGCCAACACGGTTACCAGGTACCACCATATTTACGGTGCCGACTTAAGTATTACTTCGCGAAAAAATTATAGTGGTTCCGGTTACTACGATTATGTAGATGAAATAAAAAACAAGAAAGCAATTTATTTCAGCAACATACACGTAGATACTACACACCAAACAGTTGCCAATACTACCATTGTAGACTCATCGCATTTTAACCTCAGCCCTAATTTCAGTTACAAAGGCGGTATAACATTAAAGGCTACGGCACCCTTCCTGTATTTTGATGGCGAGGCGCGTATTATGCACCAGTGTAACGAAATTAAAATTGCCTGGGTTAAGTTCGCATCACAGATTGACCCCAACAATGTAGAAATACCTATACTGGGTAACCCTGTAAACGAAAACAATGTGCCGCTTGCCGCATCTCCTGTGCTGGCAGTAACCGATTCCATGCATATGTACGGGGCATTCCTGTCGCCGGTTATTAATGGCAAAAAAGATGTTGTGCTATTGCCAGACAGTGGCTATTTGGCTTTCGATAAACCTTCGCAACAATACAGGATATCGAGTAATGAAAAACTTATAGAGCAATCGTTGCAGGGTAATTACGTGAGCCTCGATACACGCCGCTGCATTCTTTATGGCGAGGGTGTAATGAACCTTGGCCCCGACTACGGCCCGGTTGATATGAAAACAGTTGGAAATGTGACCGATTACCTGGTGCGCGATTCGGTTGAGGCCAAGCTGATGGTACTGCTCAACTTCTTTTTTGATGACGGAGCGCTTGATAAAATGGCAAGCGATTTTAGTAATAACGGCGCTCTTAAGCCTATTGACGTAAGCAAAGGCGATGTGCAGAAAAATCTTCGCCAATTGTTGGGTAAAGAAGATGCCGACAAATTCATATCGGACTTAACGCTTTACGGCAAAGCCAAGAAAACACCTAAAGCGCTGCAATCTACTTTGTTCTTCAGCCAGCTTGATATGAAATGGAACCAGCAGACACGTTCTTATGTTTCTGTAGGAAAAATTGGTGTAGGCGGCATTGGCAAGACTTCAATAAATAAACTCTGCGATGGTAAAATTGAATTTAAGAAGAAGCGTGGTGCCGATGAAATAAATATTTACATAGAAATTGACCCGCAGCACTGGTATTACTTTAACTATGTAAACGGGTTTATGCAGGTATATTCATCCAACAACGATTTCAATACTGCCATATCATCACTTAAGAGCGATAAGAAAGAAACCAAGACAGATAAAGGCAAATTCACTTTTAACGATCAGTCTTCTGCCGGAACTAAAAAGACAATGTTCTTAAGGAAATTCTCTACCGATAGCGATAATAACGGAGGGAACTGATCTGCATTTTTAAATTTCAAACCCCGATATGAAAATCGAAAAACTCCATAAGTCATTTCTTGTTGTTCTCCTTATTTCGCTTTCATCGTATTCATTTGCACAAACATTGAACCCCTCTTTATTCAATTGCATGAAGTGGAGGATGATTGGCCCATACCGTGGCGGGCGAACAGTAGGCGCTTGCGGTGTGGCTCAGCAGCCGAATGTATTTTATATTGGTGTTAACGACGGAGGAGTTTGGAAAACCGATGATTATGGCAGAACATGGAACCCAATATTCGATTCATTGCCTGTTGGCTCAATTGGCGATGTGGCGGTTGCACCATCAAACCCAAATATATTGTATGTTGGCAGCGGCGAGGGCGTTCAGCGCCCCGACCTTTCAGTAGGTGATGGAATGTATAAATCTACCGATGCAGGTAAAACATGGATGCACCTCGGGCTTAGTGATGCGCAGCAAATTGGCGGCCTTGCCATTGATCCGAAAGATGAGAACAAAGTTTTTGTAGCTGCCCTTGGGCATCCCTACGGACCCAACGCAGAACGTGGCGTTTACCGCACTACTGATGGAGGAAAGACATGGCAAAAGGTTTTATATGTTGATGAAAACACGGGAGCTATACAGGTTACTATTGACCCGACAAATACCCAAATAGTTTATGCCGATTTATTTATGGCAAGGAACGGGCCATGGGAAAATTGTTATTTCAGTGGGCCTAAGAGCGGTTTGTATAAATCGGAAGACGGAGGTACGACATGGAAAAAACTATCGGGCGGATTGCCTACAGGTGAACAAGGCTTAGGGAGAATTGGATTTTGTATTGCGCCAAGCAACCATAACCGCTTATATGCAACCGTAGATTCAAAAAAAGGCGGAGGCGAATACCGCAGCGATGATGGTGGAAATACATGGATATTATTAAGTGACGATATGAGGCTATGGGATCGTGGCGATGACTTTGCTGAAGTAAGAGTTGACCCTAAAAATGCAGATGTAGTTTATGATGTGAATGTAGTGGTATGGAAATCGACCGATGCGGGTAAAACATGGAAAGGCTTTAAAGGTGCACCGGGCGGAGATGATTACCACAGGCTTTGGATAAACCCCGACAATACTAATGTAATGCTTTTGGCAGGCGACCAGGGTGCGGCAGTTACAGTTAACGGAGGAGAAACATGGGGTTCGTGGTATAACCAGCCTACAGCACAATTGTATCATGTTAGCGCCGATAATGCATTCCCTTATAATGTTTACAGTGGCCAGCAGGAAAGCGGTTCGGTGGGTATTGCATCGCGCGGAAACGACGGTGGAATAACTATACGCGAATGGCACCCGGTAGCAGCCGAAGAATATGGTTATGTAGTCGCTGACCCTATGGATCCGAATATTGTTTATGGCGGAAAGATCTCGAAATATGATAAGCGCACCGGGCAGGTTCAGGATATTTCTCCGGATGCAACGCGCACAGGCAAATACCGTTTTTTACGCACTGCGCCTATTGTATTCTCCACCATTGATAATAAGACATTGTACTTTGCAGGTAACGTAGTTTTTAAAACGCACGACGGTGGCAATTCATGGCAAACCATCAGTCCTGATCTTACTCGTCAAAAGTATGACCTGCCGAAAAACGTAGGAGTATACACTTCTGATTCATTAATTAAGATGCCTACACGCGGAGTGATATATACACTTGCTCCATCTCCATTGGACAGTAATACCATATGGGCAGGAACCGATGACGGCTATATACAGGTTACCCGCGACGGAGGAAAGACATGGAAGAATGTAACTCCTGCAGCCATTACCTGCTGGAGCAAAATTTGCCTGATGGATGCTAGCCATACAGATGTTAATTGTGCTTATGCAGCCGTTAACCGTTCGAAACTGGATGACCTGCGCCCGCATATTTACAAAACCATAGATGGCGGCGCAACATGGAAAGAAATTGTAAACGGTTTACCCGATGATCCTATTAACGTGGTCAAAGAAGACCCATTACGTAAAGGATTATTATTCGCGGGCTCTGAAAGAATGACTTATGTTTCCTTTGATGATGGTGCACACTGGCAATCGTTACGGTTGAATATGCCATGTTCTTCCATTCGCGATTTGGTAATAAAAGATAATGACCTGGTGGTTGCAACACATGGACGTTCCTTTTGGATACTGGATGATATTACTCCTTTAAGGCAAGTAACGAAAGAAACTGCGAAACAAAATGCTGTATTATATAAACCCGAGCCAAGCTACCGTGTGCGTTGGGATATGTATCCCGACACTCCCCTGCCTGCCGACGAGCCTGCAGGAAAGAACCCGCCTGACGGAGCTATTATTGATTATTACCTCTCTGCTAATTCAACCAGTGAGGTTACGATTGATATAACCACACATAGCGGTGGACTGATACGCCATTACAGCAGCAAGGATACTATGTACAAAATTCCGCCTGTAAATATTCCTTTGTACTGGGTTAGGCCGCAGCAAATACTTTCTGCTGATTCGGGCTCGCACCGCTTTTTGTGGGATATGCGTTACACCCCGCTTAATGTTGCACCTGAATATCCTATTTCTGCAACTGTTGGCGAAACTGCCCCTGCCCCTACCTCACCTTGGGTTAAACCGGGCTTTTATATTATTACACTTACCGTAAACGGGCAAAAATACGCACAGACCATTGAAATAAAAATGGACCCGCGTGTTAAGACTCCAATACCTGCCATTATGCAGCAGTTTGATTTATCGAGCATGTGTTATACCGACAGAAAAATGACGGTGGAAGCATTAAAACAAATTGAATCGATAAAAGCGCAAGTAAAAACATTGCTCCCGAAAATTACCGGGCCACTAATAGATACCTTGAAAACCTTTGTGAGAAATTGCGACTCACTTTACATGGGCAAATTAGACTATAAACTGAAGGTATTGTTTGATGAAATAAACGGGGTTGATTTAGCCCCTACCAGGCAATGTGTTGATGCTGTAGCTGCTATACAAAAAGACTATATGCTTATACTGACAAAATGGCGCGATCTTAGATTAGAGCAGATGAAAATTGATGAACAATTGAAAAAGGCTGGATTCGACAGGGTGTATTGATAATTATTGCTTTATTTCTTCCACCATTGATAAGCTTCAATTTGGTTTGCTTTTTTTACTGCACTACTATCATCTCCAAACAAAGAAAGTCTATAATCCTCCCAGCCATTTTTTAAGTACTTGTCAGATGGGCTAAACATAGCAGCCCCCATATCAAGGTCACCAGATTCCGGTATTCTATAATCACCCCAGCTACATTTTTTTGTTCTTTTTGTTTTGTAACTTGTCCAATTGCACACAACTTCATTATTAAAAAAAGCGTCAGCACCCCATTCCAATGAATTATACTTAGGTTGGCCTTTTTTATCAATATAAAAATAAGTCATCATTTTACCCTTAATTACACCTGAACCGACTTGATTTGTGTCTTCGTAGAATAGTATTTCACCCACTGCAAAGCCTACTTTGAATTTAGGAAACTCCTCAGAAGTATAAACTTCTGCTTTCTTAAAAGTTATTGTTCCCTTAAAATCACAAATATTATTTTTCACTTTTGTCCTACCAATTATTTCGTATTCGTAGGGGTTATCTTTATTCTTTGTCGCTGAAATGATGTGAATATAAAACCGAGTGTAGTTAGTGTCAATACATCCAAGCGGCTCATCTCTTTTTACTCTAATTCTATGCGCCCAGGGATCTGTTGCAGAAAAACTATCGGGTGAAAATATTATGGCCAGGTTGAAATCTTTAATTTGGGAATAAAAGTTTATCGTGTCTTGTTGGCTTTTTGCCTTTGCTTTAGTAGCAATCTTGCTTTTCTGCTGCCCAAAAGCGGTAAGGGTAAAAGAAAGGGATAGTATTAGAATCAAAAAGGGCTTCATGTTTTATTTCATTGCTGTTTTCATCGTATTTTATCGTTTACAGAACGATAAATATCATGCTCTTCCGTTAACGTAAAGGTCAAATAATTTATGTGCATCAAGGTCAAATCTTACATGCCAATAAAAACTACATCCATCCATTACATCAATAAAGCTTTTTGTGAAATTTTTATAGGAGTCATCGCTTTTCCATACGCAATTTATGTACAGTATTCTATGGCCAGCACTATCAACATATCCAAAATATTGCCGACTATATTTCCTCAAATTCTTATGAATAACTGGGCAATCGCCTCCTTGGTTAATTTGAGGTGTATTTAAACATTGTAATTGAACTTTTAATGCTGTTTCCGCTGTATCAATATCCTGTTTATTGGGAGTAAATCTCTTTTGGCCGAAAACCAATGCCCAAGAGCTTGAAGGGAAAATGGCACAGTCAAAATGTTGGGTTTTATAGTGGACTGCACTAATCGTACTATCCTGCTGCCCAAAAACAGTAAGGGTAAAAGAAAGGGCTATTATTAGAATAAAGAGGGGCTTCATATTATTTTGTGATTCGTTTAAAAACTCTTGACCCATTCTTAAATTTTGAAGAATTCCCTACCCATAGGCGCAGATAATTCTTGCCGATAGAATAAACACCTTCAAATACGCAGCATCCAAAAATAAAATAACTGTCAGTTGGGGAAATATCTACATCACAATGTATCAAATTATAATCTGATTCCCGTCCAGGGTACTCGTAGCTTTTGTGCGGGTAATGATCTTGGTTCCCTCCAGATTCCAGATAATGGTCATAGGCAGTATCGTAAAACAATATAACATACTTGCATTTCTCAGTATCATACTCTTTCTTATAAGGATTATAATAAATTGACATAGCATTCTTACCCTTAAATGATAGTTTATTGTTGGTATCGGAAACAAGTTCCCACTTACCCTGAAGCATTTTGTAAATAAGCGATACGTTAGTGTTACGGTCAATACCTGAAATGCTATCCTGTGCTTTACAGCATGGTACAATAAAGAATAATATTAATATTAGAATGGGTTTCATGCTAATAGGTTATTTCATCACCGTTTTCATCGTAGTCTTCTCCTCCTAAAAAAGCTCCATTGTTGTATCTTCGCACCGATTTAACTTTCCCGTTTTTATAAAATTCCTTCCAGGTTCCTACAGGCATTCCTTTAATGTGGAAGGATTCACGTTGAATAGTCCCGTCTTGATAATACTCCATATCTGCACCATCGAACTGGCCCTTAACATATGGACATACTATTGCGGGTTTTCCATCAACATAATATGTTTTATAAACTCCATCCAATGTATCATTCACCCAGGGGTATTCCGAACACAATGCGCCGCTGTCGCAATAACATTTTTCAACACCATTTCTTTCGCCATTCCTATATATTACTCTATCTTCTAATGTTCCATTCTCCCAATAACCATAGGCGGTATCGAGTATAGTATCATTCCTGTATTTAGTCAGTCGAAATAATTTACCACTTATGTAATATTGCTTTTCTGTCCCGGTCCTTTTACCGTTTACGTAGGGACTTACCCTCTCTAATATACCTTTCCAATCGTACCTTCTTGCAATACCATAAGGCTTGCCTTGTTTATATACCGTCAAGGTATACCAATCATTAATATTTGCGTCGGTTGCTTCTGCCGGAATTGAAATTGAACCGGGCTCATACCATCCAACACGTTTATACCATTTACCCTCTTTTTTACCATGTACTTTTAAATTCCTAGCCTCAGCTTTATTAGTAAAGCCGCTATCGGGATATTCGGGTTGTTGCGCAAACGCAGAAAGGGTAAAAGAAAAGAATAGTATTAGAATTAATAAGGGTTGCATTTATTGTAATTATATCTATTTAAACGTAATATTTCCGCCCGAATAATGAGATCCATTTAAGGTCCATTCTCCAAGGATATTTGCATGACCTACCGGAGTGTGATTTATACTGCCAACACAAACAATATGAAATTTCATATCTTTTAAGTCGTATTTAATTGTGTCGCTACCATCATTAAAAAAAAATCTATAATCGTACTGAATATCAATTGGATCTCCTAAATTAAACTCCCACTCGGTACCTGCGGCAGTGCTTCTATTTTGAATCTTATCATATTCTCTTTTTATCAAAACTGAAAAATTGCTGCCTTTTTTATATTGTTCAATTAATATTGAACCGGTTTTAAAAATATCATGCCGGGTAAAGAATAGTTCATTACGTAATTTTGTGGTATCATATACTTCTTCAATACTGTCTTCTTCAACTTTAACACCACGTTTGTAAATAATCTCGCTCTTTAACTTCCCGTTTTTATCATACTCTTTCATCGTGCCATCTATTGTATCATTGCTGTAAGGAGTTTCAGCCATTAATTTACCATTAGGCCAATATTGCTTCATCAAGCCATTCTTTTTACCATTTTGGCATCCGGCAATAAGTAGCCACATAAAACATAAAGACAGGGCTATACCTATCTTAGTTTTAATGAATGGCAAATCTTTCATCATTTTCTATTTAAGTGGTTTATTGAAACACTAAGGTACGAAAAATTATTAAAAGCTTCAAACTGTTTAGGGGTTACTCGCAACGTACTTTATTTTATAGGAACTCGTGAGCCCAAAACCATCGCCGCCTTTTAATACCTGGTTTTGGAGTTGTTAATAATTAATTTACTATTTTATTACATATAATAAATATATTAACTAAATTTGTCTTTAGTTCTTTGAATACATTTATTACCTTTCCGATAGGTGTTATTCTGTACCGACAGAAACCGACCTAACCAACGGGTTGACACGGGTTGACACTTTTCATATGCTTTTCGGAAAATTGCTATTGATTTTCAATAAGTTATATTTTTTAGGGGCCAAAAAGTGTCAACCCAGCCAAGTCATTGATTTAAAGCACTTAGTGCTTTAAATCGAAAATATGGGAATCAGTGTTGGTTTGGCTCAGCGTCTTTGCGAGAAAAAATCAAGAAAAAAAATACTGAGACTGCCACATCCCGAAGCGTTATTATTTACTGGAACGGGATTCGCAGTGACGGAGTGCAGAAAGTAACGGCACGTGAGGTGAAGAGATTTGATAACAGGAGATTGACACATAGATGCAAAATACTGTGCCAAATACAGGTATAATACTGAGACTGCCACATCCTGATATTAATTATTTTTTGGAACAGGATTCGCAGTGACGATTATGTGTAAAAGACTATCGACTTATGACTAACGACTTTCGACTAATCAAGCATTCGCCAAAATAGGCTTCTCATTTATCTCATCCGATTCTACAGCGCCATCTTTGAGGCGGATAATACGGTGAGCATAGCGGGCAATATCTTCTTCGTGGGTTACAAGGATGATGGTATTCCCTTTTTTATGGATGTCTTCAAACAAGCCCATAATCTCGACAGATGTCTTAGAATCGAGGTTACCGGTAGGTTCATCGGCAAGTATAATGGCAGGGTGATTTACCAAAGCACGTGCTACAGCAACACGCTGACGCTGCCCACCCGATAGCTCATTGGGTTTGTGCGTCATACGTTCTTTTAAACCCACCTGCGCAAGTACTTCTTCAGCCCTTTGTTTACGTTGCAGTTTAGTTGTACCAGCATATATCATAGGCAGGGTAACATTCTCTAATGCTGTTGAACGTGGCAAAAGGTTAAAGGTCTGGAACACAAAACCGATCTGTTTGTTTCGCACTTCAGCAAGGTCGTTATCGAGCATTTTATCTACCGATATGCCATTTAAAATATATTGGCCTCCGGTAGGAGTATCGAGGCAACCAAGCACATTCATAAGCGTTGACTTACCGGAACCCGATGGGCCCATAAGCGCTACATACTCGTTCTTTTTAATGGTCATGGTAACAGAACGGAGCGCGTTGATGGTCTCCATACCCATTCTGTAAACTTTACTTATTTCCTTAAGCTCAATTATATTTTCCATGACCTCTAATAACATGCGAATATACCAGTTTAGAATTTAAGGGTAAAATGTTCCTTTACCTGCCCCTTACGGAAGAACACGAGCCCAAATGAAAACAAATCGATAGTTACGGTTGCCGATGGTTCTTTGATTATCTCCTGCCATGCCTGGTACATCCCATCGGACCAGCGTATGTCGTCACAAACAAATACGCAATTGTCAGATGCCAATGGCAGGCACTGTTTAAAATAGTTGAGCGTAGGTTCTTTGCGGTGGTTGCCATCGAAGAAAACATAATCTAGGGAAGAAAAAGTTTTTAATACCTGTGGCAGAGTTTCATCAAAATTACCGGTAACTTGCTTTATGTTATTAGCCTTGAGTAGTTTAAAGTTCTTAGCTGCCAGTTGAGCCGTCTGCGGACTGCCTTCCATGGTGGTAAAATTGGCATTGGGGCAAGCTTTGGATTGGTAAAGGGTACTTATCCCCAACGATGTCCCCATTTCAAGCATTACTTTGGGCTGCATAAAATTCACCAACCGGAAAAGCAAGCGCCCTTGTTTAGAAGGTATGGATGATTTAGCTGCAATATCTTTAGCCTTTCTATTTCCCCCTGCTCCGGCGCCAAAGTCAACCACTTGAATAACTTCATCGGACTGGAGCAGCATAGCGCGAAGGTGTTCGATGGGGGCAAAATCGTAGTACTGCAGATCGCCTTCAATAACCCTTTGGTAAAACTCATACACAAAAGCAGAATGAGTGCCGTGAAGGGTTTTGGCCCTGAGCAAATAATTGAGGTAATGAAACGGAAGAAATATTTTTTTCACTGCACGAAAATACAAATCTGCTGCGACAATTTTTCCTACTTTTGACAAGCTTTTAATTTTAGATATGGGAAATTACGCAATAGCGATACATGGCGGCGCCGGAACCCTTATGACAGGGTCAGTTTCTCCGGAAAAAGAAAAAGAATTTCACGAAAAACTTTCAGAGGCACTGCAAGCAGGGTACAGCATACTTGCTAAAGGCGGATCGGCAGTTGATGCAGTGGAAGCAGCAGTAAGGGTAATGGAAGACAGCCCTTTGTTTAATGCAGGTAAAGGTTCGGTATTTAACTGCGACGGTGTAAATGAAATGGATGCAGCTATTATGAATGGTAAGAACTTAAAAGCCGGAGCTATTGCAGAGGTACATACCATTCGCAATCCCATATCGGCGGCAAAAGCAGTAATGGAAAAGACAAAACACGTTTTGCTAGCCAGTGCGGGAGCCGAGAAATTTGCTAAAGAAAACGGACTTGAAATAGTTGACCCGTCGTACTTTTATTACGAAGAACGTCACAAACAATGGTTAGCTACTAAAGATGACGACAGCACCAATTCATGGGCTGGTGATGGCATACCGGAAGGCACAAAGAAATTCGGGACCGTTGGCTGTGTGGCTTTAGATAATCAAGGCAATATTGCCGCAGCAACATCGACAGGCGGAGTAAACAATAAAAAATTTGGCCGCGTGGGTGATTCACCGATAATTGGGGCTGGTACTTATGCCAATAATAAAACGTGTGCTGTTTCCTGCACAGGCGAAGGTGAATATTTTATACGCAATGTAGTGGCATATGATATATCGGCACTTATGGAATACAAAGGCATGAACCTTGCACAAGCCACTGCTGAAGTGATGAAAAAAGTCGCTTTACTTGGTGGTGAAGGTGGGCTTATTGCTATAGATAACCAGGGAAATATTTCTGCCCCTTTCAATACATCATCCATGTTCAGGGGATGGATAAATACTGTCGGAGAGAAATATACCGGCGTGTTCCGCTAAGACAATCTACCTTAAATGAAAACCTACAGCGAAGTTTTAGAGTACCTGTATGCACGCTTACCTATTTTCCAGCGGGTGGGTGCCATTGCATATAAAGGCGGCCTGGATAATATCATCAAGCTTTGCAATGCGCTTGATAATCCTCAACAAAAGTTTCCAGTCATACATATTGCAGGTACAAATGGCAAAGGCTCTACATCACATTATTTAGCCTCGGTATTACAAAGTGCGGGTTATAAAAAGGTAGGACTACATACTTCACCTCATTTGAAAGATTTCAGGGAACGGATAAAGATCAATGGCATACCAATGCCTGAGCAGGATGTGGTAGATTTCATTAACGCGAATAAAGAACTGGTCGAGCAAATGGATTGTTCCTTTTTTGAGGTGAGTGTAGCCATGACCTTCTGGTATTTTGCAAAAGAGAAATGCGATATAACCGTTATTGAAACGGGCCTTGGTGGCAGGTTAGATTCAACCAATATTGTCAATCCTATAGTATCAGTAATTACCAATATCAGCTACGACCACGTTGCACTGCTTGGTGACACCCTGCCTAAAATAGCAGCAGAAAAAGCGGGAATAATAAAACGAAGAAAACCGGTAGTAATAGGAGAAACACAAGAAGAAACCAAAGAGGTATTCGAACAAAAAGCAAAGGAATCTAAATCCCCTATCCGATTTGCCGATTCAATTTATAGTACTGCAAATGCGCACACTGAAGCAAAAGGTAACGAGCCGTATTTGGTAATAGATGTTTTAAAGAATGGCAGGCCATACTTGCAGGAATTACAGTCGGAATTAAATGGATTGTACCAGCAAAAAAATATTTGCACGGTGCTTTCTGCTATAGATGTGTTGAACGAATCGGGTTATAAGATAAGTGAAGAAAATATTCGGGATGGTATTTCTAAAGTGGTTTCGCAAACAGGTTTATTGGGCAGATGGCAGACCCTTTCACAAAACCCGCTTACTATTGCAGATACGGGCCATAACGAAGCAGGAATAAAAGAAGTCATTAACCAGTTAGCTAAAATAAAATACAACAATTTGCATTTTGTTTTTGGCATGGTGAATGATAAAGAACCCGATAAGGTGTTGAAATTATTACCTACCAATGCTCATTATTACTTCTGCAAGGCAAACATACCAAGAGCATTGAGTGAAAATGAATTAGCCACTATTGCCGGAAAATATAACTTGAATGGTAATTACTTTGCTACAGTGAAAGAAGCTTTACACGCTGCACAAAAGAATGCAGCCAAAGATGATCTGGTATTCGTGGGAGGCAGTACCTTTATTGTAGCCGATGCTCTTTAATTCAAATGGCTCTCATCAACTGAACGAATCCACTTACCGGCTTCGGCAGTAACTTCTTCCAGGCAACCATCATCAAATGGAGAAGTAAGATTAGCCAGTTTCACCAGGTCTAAAAACGATTGGCTACCACCTGCATTGCAAAGGTTCTGGTAATCCTCAAGGGCTAACTTCCTGTCGGCATTAGATCTTTCCCAAAATTGTAAAGCACAAACCTGGGCTAGTGTATAATCGATATAATAGAACGGGCTTTGATAAATATGACCTTGTTGCTGCCAGAATCCGCCTGATTGCAAATAGGTATTATCCTCGTAATCGCGATGAGGCAAATATTTCATTTCAATATTCCTCCATTGCAGTTTTCTTTCAGTAGGTGTGGCATCCGGGTTATCATACACCCAGTGCTGGAATTCATCAACCGTTACACCATAAGGCAGAAACTGTAACGCACCGCATAGATGTTCAAACAAAAATTTATCGGTACTCTCTTCGAAGAACAATTTCATCCATGGCCAGGTAAGAAACTCCATGCTCATCGAATGTATCTCACAGGCTTCGTAAGTAGGAAAATAATATTCAGGTGTGGTATAATGGCGGCTCGAATAACCCTGAAAAGCATGACCTACTTCGTGCGTAAGCACCGTAACATCGTGCATAGTGCCATTAAAGTTCGCAAATATGAAGGGGCTTTTATAGTCATTTAAAAAACTGCAATACCCACCAGCTGCTTTATTTTTTCTTGATACCAGGTCCATTAATTCATTATCCAGCATGTATGCAAAAAACTCCGATGTACGCGGAGATAGCTCATCATACATTTGTTTTGCTTTGTTCAGTATCCACTTCTCATCACCCTTTGGTTTTGCATTACCGGCTTTAAACAAAAGAGACTCATCGTAATACTTCAGACTATCTAAGCCAAGGCGTTTTGCCTGCTTGGTTTTTAACTCCTGCACAAGCGGCACCACATATTTACGTATCTGCTCACGGTAGTTCTTAACCATGCTTGCATTGTAATCGCTACGCATAAGGCGCATGTAAGCAAGTTCAGTAAAAGACTTAAAGCCAAGCTGGCGGGCAATCTTAGTACGTTGTTTTACCAATTCATCATAAATACGGTCAAGGTCGGCAGATTTCTCGGTAAAGAATTTGTACTTGGCTATGTTGGCATTCTTTCTGGTATCGCGATCATGCGAAGTCAGGTAAGGAGAAAGTTCTGATAAGCTAAGTTCCTTTCCATCGAACTGAATATGAGCAGATGCAATAAGCTTGGTGTATTCGCTGCCGAGTTTATTTTCTAATATAAGGTCGGGTTCTACTTCAGCCGAATAGGTTTTCAATTTCATTTCAGCAATGCTGAACAACTGCTTGCCAAGTTTCTTCTCTAACTGAGTCCGGTATTTTGATTCAACCAGTGCCCTATAAAATTCAGTCACTAAACCTGTATATGCGGGTTCGTTATCATCAAAAAAATCTTGTTCGTCCTGATACTGGGCATTCGATGTGTCTTGTGTGTAGCGTATGCTGGCAAAGGCATACATGGTCTCAAAACTATTTCGCAGCAGGTTGATCTCGTGAGTAATTTCAACTTGCTTTGCTTCATTTGCCTCATTAAAATCTTTAACAAGAGTTTTAAAGCGTTTGGATAAAGAGTCTAAATCAGGACGCTGGTAAGGTATCTGTGTAAATCGCATGAAAGAATTTTAGAAATCGTGTCCGAATCGGTAAAGGAGCCCAACGCCAAAAGATGCAGAAACGGCGTTAGTAGTCTGGTACTTTGAATAAAAAGGATTACTACCAGAATATAAGGCATCATCCTTCATATTTTGCCCAAGGGCGTCAACACCCTTCATATCTGTAAAATCGTATGAAAAGCGGAGGTTAATATTAAAAAAGAAAGAATGTGAAATACGTATGTTATTACCAAAAGACAACACTCCGCATATCATATCATTAGCATAATATTGTCCCACATCAGAGCTAAAAGATGTACTTGGACCTCCTTTATATGTTGCCGAATAGTTAGCATCGGTAATAATATCAACTTCAGGGCCCAATTCCACATAAGCCCCGTTACCCGAAAGGAAACGGAAAAATATCGGTATCTGTAGAGCGTTAACAGTGACTTCAGACTTAAAGGTTTCGCTCGCATAATATACCATACCATTATCAGGTAAATAACCACCCTTATCTGTTGGAAAATTACCGTTATAAGATTGCGACAAAGTTGCCATAAGCAAATTAGCTTCAAGCCCGGTGTGTTCGTTAAAGTTATATGCTAAATGCAGCCCATAGGTAGATGAATAAACGGCCGAATAGTTTTGCGCCGTAACACTTTCTGAGCCCCCGGAATTTGTAACATTCGAATTAAAGAACCAATTACTGGTAGCCAGATAACGGCCTCCAATTTCAAAACTCTGAGCTTGGACAAAAGTAAAAAAAGCAATAGAGAACAAGAGGGTAAAAGTTTTTTTCATGCGAAGACTTCTTTTTATGCTATTTTTGGTAACCAAATGTACGGCAAATATATTTTAAATACCAATAATCCGTATTTTCAACTATGAAGTTATTACAAAACCAAACCATTATAGTTACAGGCGCCTCTCGCGGTATCGGAAGAGGTATTGCTTTAAAAGTAGCAGAACAGGGAGCCAATGTGGCATTTACCTACCTTTCATCGGAAGCAAAAGCCAAAGAACTGGAAACTGAAATAGCTGCTAAAGGAGTAAAAGCTAAGGCTTATCATTCAGATGCGGCAGATTATAAAGCGGCAGAACAATTAGTAACCGATGTTTTAGCTGATTTCGGCAAAGTAGATACGCTGGTAAATAATGCCGGCATTACTAAAGACGGATTGCTTATGCGTATGAGCGAAGAGCAATTTGATGCCGTTATTAAAGCCAACCTTAAATCGGTATTCAACCTTACTAAAGCAATACAACGCCCAATGCTGAAAGAGCGCAAAGGCTCTATTATAAACATAACGTCAGTAGTTGGTATACGTGGTAATGCAGGACAATCGAACTATGCTGCATCAAAAGCCGGTATTATTGGTTTCACCAAATCAATTGCGCTTGAGCTGGGCTCACGCAACATACGTTGCAATGCAGTTGCACCGGGTTTTATTGAAACTGAAATGACCGGCGCGCTCGATGAGAAAGTTGTAGCGCAATGGAGAGAAGCTATACCACTGAAAAGAGGCGGCACGGCAGAAGATGTAGCTAATGCAGTTGCTTTCCTCGCATCCGACTGGTCGACTTATATTACCGGGCAGGTAATACAGGTTTGCGGCGGAATGCTTACATAAGTTAAATAACAAATACCTTGTCGTTCAGCATCGCATATTCTGCATGGCTTTTAATACTTTGCCCATTGGCAGGGGCAGTATATTCATGGGCATTTTATTACAAAGATTCCCGTACCGCTGAACTTCATCCGGCACTAAAGTGGGTATTAACTACATTCCGATTTTTACTGGTTTCATTTTTAGTCTTCTTAGTGCTTTCTCCTTTAATACGGAGTTCAAAAAACACGGTTGAAAAACCTATTGTAATTATTGCGCAGGATAATTCCGCATCTATAGTTGGCGGGAAGGATTCCGCATTTTACAAACATGCCTATCCTGCCAGCTGGGATAAAGTAATAAGTCAATTATCAGCTAAATATGATATACGTATAATGTCATTTGGTAACGAGGTGGCAGATAGCATGAGTTATTCGTTTGCCGAGAAAGAAACTGATATCTCTTCTTTATTCGATGCTATTATAAAAAGGTATTACGGTAAAAACCTTGGTGCAGTTGTTGTGGCATCCGATGGTATTTATAACAAAGGTTTTAATCCGTTATACGCTGCTCGTTCATTAAAATGCAATATATATAGTGTTGCATTGGGAGATACTACTGTTAAACGTGATGCAATAGTTACGAAAGTTGATCATAACCCCACCGCATTCCTGGGCAATACCTTTCCATTACAAATTATTTTAGATGCACAAAAACTGGAAGGCAAAACTTCGACACTAACTGTAAGTGAACTGAATGATGGAAAAGAAGACAAGCTATTTGTTAAGCCAATTGCATTTTCATCTTCTGAATTTCATTTAAGTGTTCCGGTGCAGCTAACTGCAAAATCTGCAGGCTTAAAACATTATGTAGTGAAACTTGAACCGGTTGAAGGCGAAGAAAACCTTACGAACAATATTCAAGATGTATACATACATGTGCTCGACCAGAAACAGCACATACTTATATTATCAAATCCGCACCCCGATGTTGCAGCCATTACCGAGTGCATAAACAGCACTGATGGCTTTGAGGCAGAAGCTTATACACCTGATAAATTCACAGGGGAGTTAAACAAATATTGCCTTGTGATACTCAATCAACTTCCATCGAGCAGTAATGCTATGACACAGGTACTGCAAAATATAAATAAATTGAATATTCCGGTTGCATATATATTAGGTGAGGAAACGAACCTAACCTCATTCAACCAGCTTAATTCCGGGTTACGAATAACGGGCTTTGGCAGCCGAAGCAATGATGCAGAGGTATCACCTGCCACTAATTTTTCACTCTTTACCCTTAGCGATGATTTCCGGAATTATGTTAGCCAGCTACCTGCCCTGTCTGCTCCATTTGGCAGTGGTTACCAGGTTAGCCCATCTATGAATGTATTGTTTTATCAAAAAATACAGAGTGTTACAACCGGCTACCCGCTTATTGCTTTCAATACTTCGGGGAACTCGAAAGTATGTGTTATAGCAGGTGAGGGTATCTTCCGGTGGAAGTTGCAAGACTACATGGACCACAAGAGCCATAAAATATTTGATGAGCTTGTTACCAAAACTGTTCAATACTTAGCAGTAAAAGATGATAAAAGCTTCTTCCGTATACATTGCCCCAATAGCTTTAAAGAAGATGAACCGGTTGAAATGGATGCAGAGCTTTACAACCCAAGCTACCAGCTAATAAATGACCCGGAAGTAAATATTGCAATTACAAATTCCCAGGGTAAAAAGTTCTCTTTCACTTTCAACCGCACATCAAATGCTTATCATTTAAATGCAGGTCAGTTGCAGGCAGGTCAATACAGTTACGATGCAAGTGTAAAGGTCGGCGACCAGTTTTATACTAAAAAGGGAGAATTTAATTTAACCCCTGTTCAGTTAGAATCGACCCATACCATTGCCGACCACCATTTAATGTTCCAGTTAGCAAATGAACATTCGGGCAAAATGCTTTTTCCGAATCAAATTGAAGAATTACCAAAATTGCTCGATAGCCGAGACGATATAAAACCTGTAATCTATTCGCATGTTTCTTACTCTCCGCTAATAGATTTAAAGTGGGTATTTTATGTACTGCTTGTTTTGGCATGTACCGAATGGTTTATTCGTAAATGGAATGGAACTTATTAATTACTGATGGCTAAACTACTTTCCATATTTCCTGAGCATATTGAAGGACACAAATTGGTGCAGGCTGCCGATATTATGAAGGAAGGCGGTGTTGTAATTTATCCTACCGATACTATATACGCTATGGGTTGCAGTATTATGCAGCCCAAGGCAATTGAGCGCATGGCAAAAATTAAAGGTATACGTGTAGATAAAGCTGTATTCTCATTAATAGTTCACGACCTTGGCCATATTACCGAATACACCCGGCCAATGAATAACTCAGTTTATAAACTAATGAAGCGCTGCCTGCCCGGTCCTTTCACCTTTATATTAGAAGCCAACAGCAATATTATACGTATGATGAGTAGTCGCAGGAAAACAGTGGGAATACGTATACCAAGGAATCCTGTTATACTTGGCCTGGCCGAGAAATTAGGAGGGCCAATAGTATCCACATCACTGCATGCCGATGATGAGATTGCTAAGTTTCCTACCGATCCTGATGAAATTTTCAACCAGTACAATGATAAAGTTGATGCAGTAATAAATGGTGGCTATGGCAATAACGAAGAATCGACCATTATTGATTGCACCGGGCAAGAACCTGTGATAGTGAGGCAGGGCAAGGGTATTGCTTAGATATTGCTGTATAAAAAACGAACACCAATCAACCCTTTATTTCTTTAAAGGCTTTACCAAGGCAATTGGTAATGTCTTCTGCTATAAGAGAATTTTCGCCCATTTCAAAAGCTCCAATATCTCCTGCAAGTCCATGTAAGTATACACCTAATATGGCAGCTTGCTTTGCAGAATAACTTTGAGCAAGCAGGCCGGTAATAATACCGGTCAGTGTATCTCCACTACCGCCGGTTGCCATGCCCGGGTTACCTGTTGAATTAAAATAAACTTCACCATCGGGAGTAGCAATAGAAGTATGTGCACCTTTTAACACCAAATACACACTATTCTTTATAGCAAACTCACGTTGCAAAGTATAAGCATCATAACCTGTCGATGTTTTACCAGCAAGCCTAGCAAACTCACCAGGGTGTGGTGTAAATATGCAACCCTTAGGTAAAAAAGCAAGCCACGTTTTATTTTCGGCAAGTATATTAAGTGCGTCGGCATCCAATACCATTGGCGTTTTAGACTGTATCAATAACTTCACTGCATTTTGTGTTGCCTTTGCTGTTCCAATGCCGGGACCAATTCCAATAACATTAAACATGCCTATACCTTTTATTCCTGATATTTCTTTTTCATCCTCATCAACATTAAGCATGGCTTCAGGTACAGCACTTTGCAAAATTTCATACCCGCATTTAGGAACGTGAACCGTAAGCAGACCAACACCCGAACGAAGGCAAGCTTTAGCTGCAAGTACTGCTGCCCCTATCTTTCCGTAAGAACCCGCAATTAAAAGAGCATGTCCATAATTTCCTTTATGTGAATATTTTGGTCTATGCCTTACTAAAGGCGCAACCATTTCTGTGGTTACATAATAATTAAGTGATTTCTGTTCAGCTATAAATTTTTTATCTAGACCTATATCCAACACATAAAAATCGCCAATATGCAAAGCATTCTCAGCAAACATAAATGAAAGTTTGGGTGATTCGAATGTTAGTGTTGCATTAGCATTAACAATACTCTTATGATCAGTTTTTGAATTATCTTCCATCATTAAGCCCGATGGAATATCAATAGCTATAACCGGGCAATGAAGCGAATTGACCTTTTGAATAACATTAGCCAATTTTCCATCAACCGGTCTTGACAAGCCGGAGCCCAACAAGGCATCAATAATTACATTGGGCTTATTTGCAGTTAAAACAATATCATCAACACTACTTATCTCTTTAACATTTATCCCTTTAATAGCTTCCAACCTTTCTTTATTGGCTGTAAAATCATTTGACGCTTTTGAAAAATAGGGGGTAATAAATACATTAATATTATAACCTTCTTTAAACAATAATCTGGCAATTGCAAGCCCATCCCCCCCATTATTACCCATTCCGCATATAGCAACAAAATGGGTTTGTTTGTCAAAATGTTCAATAATCCAGTTTAAGCATGCTATTGCCGCCCTTTCCATTAAGTTTAATGAGCCAATTGGCTCATTAGCTATTGTAAAAGCATCGGCATCACGTATCTGTTTTGCATTGAGTATCTTCATAAATTATATACCGAATTGAAAGCCTAAAAGTAAGCATTATGCAAGTACCGAATAGTTATTTAAGAGCTCTAATGTAAGTTCTACTTCTCCCCTTGCTAACTCATTGTTAATGAAATATTTAATATCTTTTTTATACATCCCTATTTATTTATTCTTTAGGTAATTAAAATTTAGCTAATATTGCACGCAGTTTATAACAATAATCTTCAAAATAACCAATGAGAAAACAACAATTCCAGATCTTATCTGCATTGTGCATAGCAGGTATAGGTGTTGCCGGTTGTAATGGCCTCTCTAAAATGATAAAGGATGCCAGTAAAATCAGCTATTCTGTAACTCCAAACCCATTGCAAGACAACGGGGACAGTGTGGCAGTAAATATTTCAGTAAAGTACCCTGCTGAGTATTTCAACAAAAAAGCAGTAGTAACAGTTACCCCTACCTTTAAGTTAGCGGGCGGTAAAGAGCAAGCTCTTGACCCTGTAACACTGGTTGGTGAAAGCGCAACAGCTGCCGGCACTAAGATCAATTACAAATCAGGTGGAAGCATTAACTATAACAAGAAAGTGGCTTATACCCCGGATATGAAGATGGATTCTCTGGTTATTAAAGCTACTATAACTAACAACAAAAAGGATTTCCCTGCAATGAAAATTGCAAACGGAACCATTGCTACAGCTTTATTGATCCAAAATGATGATAAGCTTGTAATGGCAAAGGATAATTTCCAGAAGACAATTCCGGAAATGGATACAACTCATATCTATTATCTTATCAGCCAATCAGGAGTTCGCCCTGCAGAAATGAAGAGCGAAGAGATGAAGAAATTTAATGCATATGTAGAAAATGCAGTTAAAGAAGGCTGGAAATTTGATGGTATTAGTGTTTCGGCTTATGCATCACCTGATGGAGAAACCGACATGAACCAACACCTAGCTGACGACCGTGCTAAAACAGCCATCAAAGCTATGAAGGACATGTTCAAAGAAATGGAAAGCAAGAAAATGGATACCAAATTTGGTGCTGACGATGCTTTCTATAAAACAGGAACAACTGGACTTGACTGGGATGGATTTAAGAACTCCGTTCAATCCTCAAACATAAAAGATAAGGACCTTATCATCCGTGTACTTTCTATGTACACTGACCACGACCAAAGGATGAAGGAAATTAAGAATATGACCAAAACTTACTCAGAGTTAGCTGAACATATCCTTCCTAAGTTAAGAAGGGCTATCATTCAGTTAAATGCTGAAAAGATGAGCCGCACCGATGCACAACTTAGCCAATTGGCTACTTCGCATCCTGACAGTCTTTCTGTAGAAGAATTACTGTATGCTGCTACTCTTACCACCGACATGAACCAAAAGCTGAACATCTATATGTCAGCTGAGAAGCAAAATCCAAATGACTGGAGATGCGCTAACAATGTTGGTTATGTAGAAATGATGCAAAACAAAGTTTCTGATGCTGATGGCGAATTCCAGAAAGCTGCTAAACTTGCTCCAAGTAATGCTGCAGTTGCAAACAACCAGGGTGTTGTTGCACGTTGGAAAGGCGACCGCAAAACAGCTATGGATGACTTCAAAAAATCAGGTTCTGCTGAAGCTAACTACAACATGGGGCTTGTTGACATACAAATGGGCAACTATGCCGATGCAGCTACCAGTGTAGGAAGCAACAATACGTTCAACGCAGCACTTGCAAAACTTTTAAATGGCGACTTAGCCGGAGCAAAATCAGCTCTCGATGCTTCTGGCCTTGATAACGCTTGGGTATCATACCTAAGGGCCGTTATCGCGGCTCGCGGTGGAGACAAAGCTGATGTGGTTAATCAATTGAAAGCAGCTATCAACAAAGATGCTTCTTTGAAAACACAAGCTCAATCAGACTGCGAATTCCTGAAATTCCAGAATGACAATGAATTTAAAGCTGCTATACAATAAGCAGTAAAATAAATGCACATATAAAAGCCCTGCAGAAATGCGGGGCTTTTATATTTTAGTAAAGCAAGTAAGCCTATAATTGTTTCAGCACCATTTGGGCTGCTTCCTGGCCAACAAGAGTGCCAATAGCAACACCCATACCACCAAGCCTTACAGCACAATGCACATGTGGAGAGATGCTTTTTATTATGGGGGATTTATCTCCATCTCCCATGCCCATAATTCCACTCCAGCGGCGCTCTATTTTATAGCTTTCCCCGGGCAGTATTCTTTCCTTCAGCATTGTTTCCAAAGCAGATTGTATTCTTTCTGTGGTCTCCAATTCAGTTGTGGTTTCTCCCTCAAAATCGAGGTTTCTTCCACCGCCAAACAACACCCTATCTCCTACATTCCTGAAATAATAATACCCTTTATCGTAATGGAAGGTACCTTTGATCTTTACTCCAGCAACCGGAGTGGTAATTAGCACTTGGGCACGGGCAGGTTTAACACTAATTTCTTTTAGTACCAATGACGTATATGCATTGGTAGCAAATAATAGATTCTTTGCTTTAAAATCTTGCCAGTTTGTCATAATAGTAACACCATCACCCTCTTCTTTGAAACCCTTCACCTCAATTCCATTCATAAGTATCACTCCCAATTCCGCTGCTTTACTTATCAAAGCACGCATCATTTTTCCGGTATTTATCTGCGCCTCGCAGCGGTTTTCAATCATGTGCGAAAACCCTTTAAACCCAAATGAGCCTATTCTCTCATCAGTCACTCTATAAGTCTCTTTCTCTCCCGTAATATGGCTTATTTCCTTATTAAATCTATCTATTGCTTCACGGCTTTCATTAAAAGAACCTTCATTGTCAAACAATTCATACCCTCCCAGCGCCTCATATTCCATTACTCCATCACCAATCAAGTTTCTAAGGGCCAATAAACCCTTCCAACGCCTTTCTACCAACTGAAAAACCTGGGTAGCGGAACGGGTTTTAAGGTCATCTAATAGCTCCGTTGGAGAACCAAAACAGGCAAAACCGGCATTTCGCAGGCTTGCACCCATTAAAACTACTCCTTTTTCGAGAACTATGACCTTTAAAGCATGATTGGTCTTTTTAGCGGCAATTGCAGTATTTAGCCCAACTATACCTCCCCCAACAATTACTAAATCAACAGATTTAAAATAAGAATCGTATTCCCAATGACTATAATTCATATTTTTGTAAGTTACTAATAGTGTATTATTTTCTGTAAAAGTACATTGAATTTTGCATAGAGGAGGATTTATATATAAGTCAAAGGTTTCCAGCTTATTGACCCGGTGGGTTATGGCATGTTTTGTATTGCTGTTATCTGTACCGGTTCTGGCGCAGCAGGCATCCATAAGAGTGTATGGAAATGTAACTGAAAACAACAAGAAATTACCCGGTGCAGTAATATCACTTTATGCCAACGGAAGCCTTCTTAAAACAGTTACTTCTGATAACGGAAAGTATGAGTTGAACCTTGAGCTCGGTGTCGATTATGTTATAACATATACTAAGCCCGGTTTCATTACCAAGCGTATAGAGTTTAATACAAAGAACGTTCCTCCTGACAGGGCTAAGAACCTGTTCTCCGACTTCCCTATAGATATTGATATTTTCCCGGAAGTACCGGGTACCGATATTGATAAGGTATTAATGCAGCCCATTGGTAAAATTTTATTTAATAAAGACTACGAAAAAGTTGGCGACTTCCAATCTGATGAGGCATATCACCGGTCGATTCAGAATGCTTTAGACCAGATTGAAGCTGCACGTAAAGCTGCAGAGGATAAACAAAAGGAAATTGATGCTCAATACAAAAAACTTATCTCGAAGGCAGATGGAGAATTCAAAACTCAAAAGTATACTGATGCCCAGCCCGATTACCAGGCAGCTTCGCAATTGAAACCTGGAGAACAATACCCCAAAGACCAACTTGCATTAATAGACAAGGCTTTAAAACAAGCTAGCGCGGATGCTGGCGCAAGTGCAGCTGAAAAGGCGGCTCAGGCAAAGTATGATTCGCTAATGAAAATCGGTGATGCTGCATTTGTATCTAAAACGTGGGATAATGCCAAAGCGGCGTATAATGCAGCATTAAAAGTAAAGCCTAACGAGCAGCGCCCTAAGGACCAACTAGCTGCAATTGATAAAGCTATTGCAGATGCGAAAAATGCTGCCGCTGCAAATGCCACTAAGGCTAAGTACGATTCGCTGATGAAAATTGGCGACGCTGCATTTGCCTCAAAGACATGGGATAATGCTAAAGCTGCATATACTTCAGCTTTGCAAGTTAAACCTAACGAACAACGCCCTAAGGACCAATTGCAAGCTATTAACCAAGCAATAGCACTTGACAAAGCTCAAAAAGATAAGCACGCTGCAGATTCTATAGCAAATGCTAAAAAAGCTGCGGATGCTGCCGCTGCTGCACTCGCCGCCAAAAATAAACATGCTGCTGACTCGATTGCTGCTGCCAAGAAAGCTGCCGATGACGCTGCTGCTGCACTTGCTGCTAAGAATAAACATGCTGCAGACTCAATTGCTGCGGCTAAGAAGGCGGCGGATGCTGCCGCTGCTGCACTTGCTGCCAAAAACAAACATACTGCTGATTCTTTAGCTGCTGCCAAAAAGGCCGCCGATGACGCTGCTGCTGCACTTGCTGCTAAGAATAAACATGCTGCAGACTCAATTGCTGCGGCTAAGAAGGTG
>JABCZW010000019.1 GCA_013289475.1 Bacteroidota bacterium | reverse complement strand
TTTTTTGATTGGACTAAAAAAGCAATTAGAAGTAAAGAATGATATGGCACAGGCCATAATAAACCAACAACTTTTACAAAATGAATTTAATTATTGGAATCATTAAGCCTGTGAGAAGCAGGTTAATGTTCATTTGTTTCGTATTTGTATCTATGCTTGTTTTACCTGGCTGCGGCGGCAAGGCTGGAAGCAAGGATGACGATGATGAAACTCCATCAAATGCAGTGAAAGGAAAAATTGAAGTGAAGGTTACTTCGCCGCGGATAGGTACCATTGCTCAGTATGAAACATTAAATGCAACTACAGTTTACCAGCTTAATGATGCGGTACGGGCGCCAATAGCTGGTTACATAAGAAAGATAAATGTGGCTCCCGGGCAAATAGTAAAACAGGGCGATGTGTTGTTCTCTATGCAAACCAAAGAGGCTGCTGCACTGGGTTCAATGAATGACAGCTTGTTCCCTGCTAAAGGTGCAATACTTGTTAAGGCTACCGAAGCCGGAATTGTAAAAACATTGACAAGGCAGGTAGGAGATTATATGCAGGATGGTGATGAGTTATGTACCATTGCCAATAATGCCAGTTTGGTATTTATGCTCGATGTACCTTATGAAATTCGGAAGTATGTGAGAGAAGATCGCACATATAAAATTACGTTGCCCGATGGAGGAATGGTGCAGACGCACATAGCATCCCAGGTTCCGGAAATGGATAAGGCTGTGCAAATGCAGCGGTTTATTTTGCGTTCATCTGCTACACTTAATTTGCCTGAAGGATTGATTGGCACAATAGCTATACCAACTATTTCGCAAGCCAATGCAACCATATTGCCTAAAGCTGCAGTGTTAAGTAATGAGGCACAAACCCAGTTCTGGTTAATGAAACTCACTCACGATTCTGTAGCCGTGAAAGTGGATATTGAAAAAGGAATTGAAACTAAAGATAGCGTGCAGGTAAAGAGTCCTGCCTTTAGTGAAAAAGACAGGATATTAATTTCAGGTAACTATGGACTTGCAGATACGGTACTTGTAAAAATAGAGGGAGCTAAATAATGAAAGATAAGTTTTACATAAAGTTTAAAAACCCGCTTATAGCGATTGTCATTTTTTCGCTTGTTGGGGGCTTTTTTGCTTTTAAGAAAACAGAGACTGCTTTACTGCCAAATATCGTGTTCCCCAAAGTGAAAATTATTGCGGAGAATGGTGAACAGCCGGTAGATAAGATGATGATCACCGTTACCAAACCATTGGAAGAGGCTATTAAGCAGGTGCCGTTTCTGCAAAAGGTTGTAAGTACTACCAGCCGTGGCGAGTGCGAGATAAATGTGTATTTAAATTGGGATGCCGATATTGATATAAGCGAACAGCAAATAGAATCGCGCATTAACCAGATACGAAATTCGCTTCCGGCAGATGTAGATATAAAAGTGGAGAAGATGAGCCTGTACTCTGTTACTGCTGTAATGGGGTATGTAATAAGCAGCCCTGATAAAACTCCTATTGATCTTAACTGGGCTGCTCAATACACTATAAAGCCTTTCTTTTCGCAGGTAGAAGGAGTATCGAGAGTTGAGATAACCGGAGGAAAGAATAAGGAATATTGGGTGGAGTTGAATCCTACTAAAATGAGTAGCCTGGGTATAACGCCACAGATGATAAAAGATGCCATTCAGAAAAGCGATTTTATAGAATCGAATGGTTATTCATCTGACTACCGGAGAATGTATTTGTCGCTCACCGATGCTAGTATTTATAATATGTCGCAATTGGAAAACATCATCATCAATTCCGATTCATCGGGCTATGTGCGGTTGAAAGATATTGGTACTGTAAAGGTGCATGAAGAGATTGCCTTTACCCGTATTAGTGCTGATGGTAAACCTGCATTATTGGTTGATGTATTACAACAACCGAATACCAACCTTGTTGACCTTTCTGCCCGCATGGATGAGAAGCTGAAAGAATTGAAAAAGATTCTTCCTTCGGACATACATGTTGAAAGTTATTACGACCAGGCATCTTTTGTAAATGACGCTATACGTGGTGTGAAAGATGCTTTGCTTATTGGTTTGGCGCTTGCAATTATCATGGTGGTGATTTTCCTGCGTTCTTTCAGGGCATCGTTTGCGGTGCTGCTTACCATACCGGTTACATTATCACTTACTATTATGGTGTTGTTTGCAGGAGGATATACATTCAACATTATGACATTGGGTGCTGTTGCCGCAGCCATTGGTTTAATAATTGATGATGCCATAGTTGTGGTTGAACAGATACACCGTATTAGAGAAGAGCACCCGGAAGTGACTGCATTTGAAGCTTCGCAAAAGGCTATACATAAACTGTTGCCTGTAATGGTAGGCTCTTCGTTGAGCACCATTGTAATTTTTGTACCATTTATGTTTTTGCTCAGTGGTGTATCGGGCGCATATTTTAAAGTACTTACCGCAACTATGTTAATAGCCTTGGTTTGTTCCTTCTTTGCTACATGGCTTATTTTGCCGGTTATATATTCATATTTCTCAAAAGGTATTCAAACAACTAAGACATCTCATATTGTAAAAAGGCAAAAGTGGGTGGTGTTTTTTGTGGAAAAGCCCTGGACGAGTTTTATACTTGTTGCACTTATGATCACTGCGTTTGTTATCATCTTCCCAAAACTTGAAACAGGTTTTCTGCCCGATATGGATGAAGGCACTATTGTAATGGATTACTTCACTCCACCCGGAACATCGTTTGAAGAAACCGACAGCATTTTAAATAAAGTAGAAAAAGCTGTAATGGCAGTTCCTGAAGTGAGAACTTATGTTAGGCGTACAGGTACCGAAATGGGCTTTTTTGTTACAGAGCAAAACCGGGGCGATTTTCTGATTCAGCTAAAGGCCGATCGTAAAAGAACTACCGATGATGTAATTGGCGATATACGAAAGGCTGTATTGGCAACGGGCCAGCCGGTACACATAGAATTCGGACAAAGAATAGAAGATATCTTGGGCGATTTGATGGGCGAAACACAACCCATACAGGTTAAGATTTATGGCAGCGATCCGGATGTACTCAATAAGCTTGCATATAAAGTTGCGGATACTATTAAAAATGTAAATGGTGTAGCTGATGTAAATAGCGGAGTAACTATTGCCGGTCCATATATCAGTATTAGGCCTGACCTTACCCAATTAAAAAAGTTTGGCATTTCGCCCGACGATTTTCAATTTCAATTGCAAACCCAACTTAATGGTTCAATTGTAGGTAATGTATTTGAGAAACAACAAATGACCAATATCCGGCTGATGCAGGGCACTTCGGGCTATTACCAGAGTGTAGATGAATTAAGAAACAGCAGTATATTTTTCCCCGATGGCAGGTTGCAACCTATAACGCATCTTGCAACTGTAACTCCTACTGATGGTGTACCTGAAATAAACAGGGAGAACCTTCAACCTGTAGTAATGATTACCACACGACTTGATAATCGTGACCTTGGTAGTACCATGAAGGATGTAAAAAAAGTGGTAGATAAAATTGTTTTGCCACAAGGCTATCATATCGATTATGGAGGAGCCTACGAAGAGCAACAGCAATCTTTCCATGAGTTAATGCTCATACTTATTACATCCTGTTTGCTTGTATTTAGTATTGTACTTTTCCTGTTTAAAGATTTCAGACCGGCATTTATTGTGTTATTTATTGCGGTCTTAGGTGTAACTGGCAGTTGTGTGGCTTTATTTATAACCGGCACACCACTTAACGTTGGCAGTTATACCGGCCTTATAATGATCGTAGGTATAATTGGTGAGAACGCCATATTTACCTTCCAGCAATTTGCCGAAAACCGCCTGACTGCAAGTATAAATGAATCACTGGTGTTTGCCATATCAACCCGTTTAAGGCCTAAAATAATGACCGCCTTAAGTGCCATTATTGCCTTAATGCCATTGGCTTTAGGGGTAGGCGCTGGGGCCACATTACACAAACCACTTGCCATTGCAGTGATAGGTGGATTAATTGTTGGCTTACCATTATTATTGATTGTTTATCCTGCGTTATTAGCAATTGCCTACAGAAAAAGTAAGATCTAATTTTTACAAGGACAGGCTGGGGAAAAGTAAATGGTGGTATTAGGCAAGTAAGATTTTACGGTAGTTTGCATTTCATCATTTACAAGTATATCCCGTATGTCAAAGTATTTCAGGTTAGTCAGCTTATTAAGCTGGCTTGGGAAATACCCGATATTATCGCCCCACATATCGAGGTACCTTAAATTAGTAAGCCCGCCAATAGCATCCGGTATGGCTTCCAATGGGTCGCGGTTCATTACAAACCATTTTAAATTTGTGAGATTGCCAATTTGCGGAGGCAGTGTGTCAATGTCGTTATGAGAAAGTATGAGCATTTGCAGAGAGGTTAGTTCGCCAATCCAGGGTGGTAATTTTTTTATTTTGTTCTTGCTGAGGTCAAGGCATTGAATATTTTTGAATTGCCTTATTTCTTCAGGTACTTCGGTAAGTTTATGTTTTGAAAGTACAAGCTTAATAACCTTATCAGGATTTATTTTAGCATCACCAATAGATGTAAATCCTTTCATGGTATCCAACGAAAGTGAATCGAGGGCCTGAGTGGTACCCTGTTTAAAAGCAAATAATAAGATAAGGAGAACAACCCGTTTCATGGCTGCAATTTACTCTTTTCCTTCAAATACTCCCATAGCGCAGAACTTGTTTATACGTTTCTGTACCAGTTTATCGGGTTCTGTTTTGCAGAGTTTTTCCAATTGTTTTATAATCTCATCCTTTACATATTGGAAGGCGCCTTTAGGGTCCACATGGGCTCCGCCAAGAGGTTCTTTAATAATACCGTCAATAAGTTTATTGGCAAGCATATCTTCAGCAGTAAGCTTTAATGCTTCAGCTGCTTTTTCTTTAAAGTCCCAGCTCCTCCATAATATCGATGAGCATGATTCCGGAGATATTACCGAGTACCATGTGTTTTCCAACATCAATACTTTATCGCCAATACCAATGCCCAAAGCTCCGCCCGACGCACCTTCGCCAATTATAATGCATATAACAGGCACTTTAAGGCGCATCATTTCAAAAATGTTGCGGGCTATAGCTTCTGCCTGTCCGCGTTCTTCAGCTTCAAGGCCAGGGTAAGCGCCGGGAGTATCTATAAGGCAAACAATGGGCATATTAAATTTCTCAGCCAGCTTAAATAATCGTAAAGCTTTGCGGTACCCCTCAGGGTTTGGCATACCAAAGTTGCGGTATTGACGCAGTTTGGTGGTGTTCCCTTTTTGTTGCCCCACAAACATTATGCTCCTGTCTTCTATCTTTCCAATGCCACCTACCATGGCCTTATCGTCGTTTACACCACGATCGCCATGCAGTTCGAAAAAGTTACCGTTGGTAATGTATTGTATATAGTCTAAGGTATAAGGCCTGTCAGGGTGGCGAGATAACTGAACGCGCTGCCATGGGGTAAGTTTTTCGGCAATTTCTTTCCTGGTTACCTTTATCTTTTCCTCAATTTCCTTTGCACTTGCCGAAATATCTATCTTGCTTTTTTCTTTAACCTGCTGTAATGCATCAAGCTGCCCTATAAGTTCTTCTACCGGTTTTTCAAAATCTAAAAAGTTCATCTATCTTCTTTTGAGGGTGCGAATTTATAAAAATACTACTGCTATGGTGTTAAATATGGCTAAGGTGCTGTTATGCAAGCAGTTTCAATGTAACATCCCTGTCGTTATCCATTTGTTTCTTAAGCGCTTCCATACTATCGAACTTTGCTTCGTTGCGTATCTTTTTATGGAAGAAAACGCTCAGGTGCTTATCATATATAATATTGTCAAAATCAAAAATATGTACTTCCATGCTTCTGCCTTTACCCTCTACCGTCGGGTTGAGGCCTATGCTCATCATGCCTTTATAAGTCGTTAGTGGTAAGTCGTTAGTCGTAAGTGATGACTGACCACTGGTCACTGGCCACTGATCACCAATTTTAACATAAACTGCATATATGCCATCGCCGGGCATTATTTTTTTCTTGTCTTCCACTTCCAGGTTAGCGGTAGGGTAGCCCAGTTCTTTTCCTCCCAGGTTTAGCCCTCTTACCACTTTAGCATGTATAGAATAAGTATATCCTAAATAGGTATTTGCAGTCTGCATATCTCCATCGGCAAGCGCCTTGCGTATTTTGCTCGAGCTTATGGTTATACCATCCGATTGAAACGGAGTCATTTCTTCTACCATAAAACCCAATGTTGGCGCCCATTCTTTCAGTTCTTTAATAGAGCCTTCGCGTTTGTGTCCAAAGCGGTGGTCGTGGCCAATTACAAGGGTTTGCACGTGCAGTTTATCTACCAAAATGGTCTTTACATAATCGTATGCCGATACTTGCGAAAGCTCTTTGGTAAAGGGATGTATGATAAGGTATTTTATACCGGCTTTCTCTAATAAGGCTTGTTTCTCGGGAAAAGTAGAAAGAAATCTCATTTCGGGCCCATCGGGGAAAAGTACGGTGCGGGGGTGGGGGTGAAAAGTGAGTAGTACGCTCTCGGCATTTTGTTTTATAGCCAGTTCATTTACCCTTTTAAGTATAGTTTGGTGGCCGAGGTGCACCCCGTCGAAGGTGCCAATGGTAACAATGGCTTTGTTGACCCCGGAAGCTGCAAATTCATCGATGGAACTGTATATTTTCATGTCTTATTTCCGCCCTAAGGAATTTGTTAACGGGTGTGCAAAATTAAAAATTTGCGAAAGCTATTGGAAGCATAAAAAATATTATATCTTCGCACCACTTTTTAAAAATAACATTTTACTATGACAACTGCTACCAAAAAAGGCAAAATCGTTCAGATAATAGGACCTGTTATCGACGTAAGGTTTGAAGGCACTACCCTTCCTAATATTCTTGATGCATTGGAAGTATACAGGGCTGATGGCCAGAAAATTATACTTGAGTGCGAACAGCATATAGGTGAAGATACAGTGCGTACCATAGCCATGGATTCGACGGACGGGTTGAGAAGGGGTGTGGAGGTTACTGCATTGGGCGGACCTATTACTATGCCTACAGGCGATAAAATTAAAGGCAGGTTGTTTAACGTGGTGGGTGAGGCTATCGATGGTATAAATACTATGAGCAATGAGGGCGGATATTCTATCCACCGCGATCCACCTTTATTTAAAGATCTTTCTACTTCTACTGAAGTATTATATACCGGTATCAAGGTTATCGACCTTTTAGAGCCTTATGCAAAGGGTGGTAAAATTGGTCTGTTTGGTGGTGCAGGTGTTGGTAAAACAGTTCTTATTATGGAATTGGTAAACAACATTGCAAAAGCATATTCAGGTTTATCGGTATTTGCCGGTGTGGGTGAACGTACACGTGAAGGAAATGACTTGTTACGTGAGTTCATTGAATCGGACGTTATAAAATATGGCGAAGAGTTTAAACATTCAATGGAAAAAGGCGGATGGGATCTTTCGAAAGTAGATACCAAAGCATTGGCTGAATCAAAGGCTACCCTTGTTTTCGGACAGATGAATGAGCCTCCGGGAGCCCGTGCACGTGTTGCGCTTTCAGGCTTAACCATGGCAGAATACTTCCGCGATGGAGGTGATGACAGCAGTGCACAAGGCCGCGATATTCTTTTCTTCGTAGATAACATTTTCCGTTTTACACAAGCCGGTGCCGAGGTATCTGCGCTGTTGGGCCGTATGCCTTCAGCCGTGGGTTACCAGCCTACACTTGCTTCTGAAATGGGATTAATGCAAGAGCGTATCACATCAACCAAACGCGGTTCAATTACATCGGTGCAAGCCGTGTATGTACCAGCGGATGACTTGACTGACCCTGCGCCTGCAACAACATTTGCCCACTTAGATGCTACAACCGTATTGAACCGTAAGATTGCTGAGTTGGGTATTTACCCTGCGGTTGATCCTCTCGATTCTACATCACGTATTCTTTCTGCTGCTGTATTGGGCGATGCTCACTATAACACTGCACAAAGAGTTAAATCTATATTACAGCGTTATAAAGAATTACAAGATATTATTGCTATTTTAGGTATGGATGAGCTTTCGGAAGAAGATAAGCTTGTAGTTAGCCGCGCTCGTCGTGTACAGCGTTTTTTATCACAACCTTTCTTTGTGGCTGAACAGTTTACCGGCTTAAAAGGAGAATTCGTTAGTATTGAAGATACCATTAAGGGTTTCAATATGATTATGGATGGTAAGGTTGATGAATATCCAGAGGCAGCATTTAACCTGGTGGGTAACATTGAACAGGCAATTGAAAAAGGTAAAAAGATATTAGCTGAAGCTAAATAAGTTAGTAAAGTAAAAAGTTCATAAAGTAGAAAGTGAAACTTTAAGAACTCCAAAACTTTACAAACTTTAAGAACTTTACAAACTTTATAAACTAATGTACTTAGAAATTCTAACACCCGATAAAAAACTGTTCAGCGGAGATGCTGAATATGTTGACGTACCCGGCGAAGCTGGCAGGACAGGCGTTTTAAGGAATCATGCCCCGCTTATTAGTGCATTAAAAGCCGGAAAAGTTAAAGTGCGTGATATGGCTAAGAAAGAACACTTTTTTGATATTAACGGTGGTATAATGGAGGTACGTAACGATAAGGTTATAGTATTGGCTGAATAAATTAGTATTGGGTATTTAGTACAGAGTATTGATAAGGTCCTGCAGTGATGCGGGACTTTTTTTTGACTAGTGCAGGATTCCTCATTCCGAATGGAGTAAAACGGAATGAGGAATCCTGCTACTTAATATTTAAGCTCGGGTAAACGAATAATAAAGAGTAACATATACTTTCAATTAATATTATACATTTGCTGCAAATCGTTTAACTCCTAAAAACATGAAAAACAAGTACTTATTAATTCTATTTTGCTGTTGCAGCATATTATTTACTGCATGTCCTTACAATTCCGATGTATCTATTGATGATGCTACTGCTTCAAAGATAGATGCTAAGCTTGTTGGTAAATGGCAACAACGCAGTTCTGATGACGTTACCTATGTGGTAAAAGAAAAGGATGCGAATACTTATACTATTGTTGAAAAACATAAAAAGACCGAAGGTTCAACCCAGCAAGATGATAAAACCTATAATGGCTTTTTGTCGAATGTAGATGGCACCGTATTTTTAAACCTGTATGAGCCTGACCAGGATACAAAATCATACTATTTCTATAAAGTAGAGTTCAGTACCGAAACAGATGGATTTACATTATATCCTGTAACCGATTACATTACTGAGAAATTTACTGCTTCTGCCGATTTGAAAAAGTTTGTACAACAGTACAAAGGCCTTAGTTTCTTCTATGGTAGCAAGGAAGATTATATTAAGGTTGGTAAATAGTATTTAACTTAAGTATTGAAAACCCCGCAGCATTGCGGGGTTTTTTTATGCCCTGAATTAAGCAGGTGTTGTTAGTAATCTTAGTAAAAGCCTATATAAAGATGAATAATTGAGCCTAATTTTGTGTAGATGAAATTTAACGGCATAACATCTGAGGTATTAGAATCGCTTTGTAAAATAGTGGGCAGTGAATACCTGTTTACCGATGCTGAAACATTAAAGAATTATGGGCACGATGAGACTGAGGACCTTAGTTTTCTGCCATCGGTTGTAGTTAAGCCACGCAAAGCTGAAGAGGTTTCGGAGATACTTAAAATTTGCAATAAAGAAAATATACCACTTACTCCGCGTGGAGCAGGCACAGGGCTCAGTGGTGGTGCTTTACCCGTTTATGGAGGTATAGTGCTTTCTATGGAAAGGTTCAATCAAATCCTCCAGGTAGATGAAAGGAATTTGCAGGCTACAGTTGAGCCGGGTGTAATTAACCAGGTTTTCCAGGAAACAGTAATGGAAAAAGGTTTATTCTATCCACCAGACCCTGCCAGCAAAGGAAGTTGCTTTTTGGGCGGTAATGTGGCTGAACGCGCCGGTGGCCCCAAGGCTGTCAAATATGGAGTTACAAAAGATTATGTGCTTAACCTGGAAGTGGTTTTACCCACCGGCGAAATAATGTGGACCGGCGCCAATGTGCTGAAAAATTCTACAGGATATAATATTACCCAATTAATGACGGGTAGTGAAGGCACATTGGGTATCATTACTAAAATAGTTTTCAGGCTTATACCATTGCCTAAACATAACCTGCTTATGCTGGTTCCGTTCTTCTCTGCAATAAAAGCTTGCGAGGCGGTATCGGCTATTTTCAGGGCAGGTATTGTGCCATCGGCATTAGAGTTTATTGAGCGCGATGCAATTGATTGGGCATTAAAATATGTAGATGGTATTACGGTGAATGTAAAAGACGAAATACAGGCCCACCTCATTATTGAGGTAGATGGTAACGACACAGATGTGCTGATGAAGGACTGCGAAAAAATTTCTGAAGTGGTTCAGCAATTTGACTGTGATGAAATATTATTTGCAGATACTGCAGAACAAAAAAATGCATTGTGGAAAATGCGCCGCAGTGTGGCTGAAGCAGTAAAATCACATTCGGTTTATAAAGAAGAAGATACCGTTGTACCCCGCGCAGAATTGCCTAAATTGCTGGCAGGAGTAAAGGAAATTGGAAGAAAATATGGCTTTAATTCGGTTTGCTACGGCCACGCCGGCGATGGTAATTTGCACGTGAATATTATAAAGGGAACTATGGCGGATGAACAATGGAAGAATGTTTTGCCGCAAGGTATTCGTGAAATATTTAAGCTTTGTGTGGAGTTAGGCGGCACACTTTCGGGCGAGCATGGAATAGGATGGGTACAGAAGGAATATATGGATATTGCTTTCACGGAAAAGGCACGCGAATTGCAGAAACAAATTAAGTCGGTATTCGACCCCAATGGAATTTTAAACCCCGGTAAAATATGGCCATGAAAAAGTTATCACAATCGCACGCTGTAAAAAATTTTATAGGTCACCTTATACAGGGCCTGCTGGTATTGGCGCCTGTGGCTATAACCGGGTTTGTTATATATAAAATAGTTGAGTTTGTCCGCTCAACTTTTGGGTTCATCGGGCACATTGTTCATCCATTAATTGACCCGTTTATAATACTTGGCATAATTGTTTTTGTTATTTATATCATTGGAAGGATATCAGCCTCGTTCTTATTTACTCCTATGTACGACCGCTTTGAGAAAGATATTGAAAAGGTCCCGCTGATCCGCATTGTATATTCTTCGGTAAAAGATATTATGTCAGCATTTGTTGGAAGTAAAAAGAAATTTAATAAACCTGTACTTGTTACCATTGATAAGATAAATGGCATAAAGCAAATTGGCTTTGTAACACAGGATGACTTGAGCAATATGTCGATAGATGCGACATATACTGCTGTTTATATGCCCTTTTCATATGGATTTTCGGGTAAGTTGCTTATTGTAAAAAAGGAAAGCATCGAGCCATTGGATGCTACATCTGCAGAAGCCATGAAATTTGTAGTTTCGGGCGGAGTTACTCATGTTGATTGATTAGAAATAATTAAATGGTAAACGGTTCTAAAAAAAGTTTTTTAATACCTATACTACTTGTAGTTGCAGGTGCAATAATGTTCTTGCCATTCTTGGGTAAAGTGCACCTGTTCGATTGGGATGAAATAAATTTTGCCGAATGCGCCCGCGAAATGATTGCTGCAAAGCAATATTTCTTGGTGACTATAAACTATCTTCCTTTTTGGGAAAAACCGCCACTCTTTATATGGATGCAGGCATTAAGTATGAAGCTATTCGGGGTGAGTGATTATGCAGCACGCTTCCCCAATGCATTGTGCGGCATTGCAACTATGCTGGTACTTTATAATATCGGTAAACTATTGAAGGATAAACGCTTTGGCTTGCTTTGGGTATTGGTTTATGTTGGCTCATTGTTGCCGCATTTTTACTTTAAATCGGGCATTATCGATCCGTGGTTTAACCTGTTTATTTTCTCGGGTGTTTACTTTTTTATGCGCTTTCAAATGCAGAAAAAAAATATAATGAAAGGCAGTAAAATGCACCTTGTGTTATCAGCTTTTTGCATCGGGCTTGCTATGTTCACTAAAGGCCCTGTAGCTTTTTTGATATTCTCACTAACTACAGTTATTTATTGGTGGATGGAGAGAAGGTGGAACCTTATTAATTTCCAACAAGCTGTGATTTATTTATTGGTTGTGGTGGCGGCCGGTGGTGCATGGTTCGCATCGGAAGCATTGACGGGGCATTGGGATACTATCAAGCAATTTATGGCTTATCAAATAAGGCTATTCAATACGCAAGATTCCGGCCATGGCGGACCATTTTATTATCATTTTATTATTCTGTTAATTGGCTGTTTTCCTGCATCAATATTTGCTATAAAAGGTATGATGATAAAGCCTCAGGATGAAAAAATGCGTGAAGCGGCACGATGGATGAGTATTTTATTTTGGGTTGTGTTGATTTTGTTTTCAATAGTAAAAACAAAAATTCTACACTATTCGTCGTTATGCTATTATCCGCTTACTTTTTTTGCTGCACTTGCCATGTATGAGCTATTCGAAAATGCAGCAATGTGGAAAAAATGGATGGGCTGGATAATTGGAATACTTGGCGGAATTTTGGTTATAGCATTTGCTCTTTTACCAGTTGCCGGTATGAATAAGCAGGCACTTATTCCGTATATAAAAGACCCTTTTGCAGTTGCTAATATGGATGCAAATGTAACATGGGCATATACTGATAGCATTGTAGGTTTTATATTATTGGCATCTCTTATAAGCGGCTTTATATTTATTAAGCGGGGCAGGGTTGCATTGGGAGCCGTAGCTTTTTTTGTAGGAACACTCATTACTACCAATACTGCACTAATAATTATTGCACCGAAAATAGAACAGATAACGCAGGAATCGGCCATTGAATTTTACCAGAGTTTGAAAGGAAAAGATGTGTATGTAACCACTATAGATTTTAAAAGCTATGCTCATTATTTTTACACCGATGAGCAGCCTTGGAAGGACAGCAGATGCACTGACAATGATTGGCTTTTACATGGTAATATTGATAAGCCAGCTTATTTTGTATGTAAGATAAACAGGGCAAATGATATTGAAAAGGAGAACCCTCAATTAAAGGAGCTTTACCGCAAAAATGGCTTTGTGTTCCTGCAAAGGGCTTTAAGCAGCCAATAAAGGCTTAATTTGCAGGTATTGTTCTTTTGTTATTTTTGTAAAAGTTAGATTATAATTCCATGAAAATAGTTGTTTTATCAAGAAGCCCTAATGCTTATTCTACCAAGAAGTTAGTGGATGCCGGAAAAAGCCGTGGCCACGAAACATTGGTGGTTGATCATCTTAAATGTGTGTTGATGATTGAGAAGGGGCGCCCCCATATATATTATAAAGACGAAGAGATAAAGGATGTAGATGCTGTAATACCCCGCATTGGCGCATCGGTAACCTTTTATGGCGCAGCCGTAGTAAGGCAATTTGAAATGATGAAAATATTTACCGCTGTTGAATCACAGGCATTGGTTCGTTCGAGAGATAAGTTGAGGAGCCTGCAAATAATGGCTAAATCTGGCATTCCTATCCCTAAATCGGCATTTGTTTCTACCCCAAAACACGTTGAGAACGTTATTAATTTGGTGGGTGGTGCGCCGGTAGTTATTAAGCTGCTGGAAGGTACACAAGGCATAGGCGTTATTTTAGCAGAAACAAAGAACTCTGCAAAATCGGTTGTAGAAGCCTTTTTAGATGTAGAGGTAGATATACTGGTACAGGAATTTATAAAGGAAGCAGGAGGACAGGATGTGCGTGCCTTTGTAGTAGATGGACAGGTAGTTGGCGCTATGAAACGTACCGGTGCTAAAGGCGACTTTAGGTCGAACCTACATAGGGGTGGTACAGCCGAAGTAGTGCAGTTAAGTGCAGCGGAAAAAAAGATGGCCATACGTGCCGCTAAAATATTGGGCCTTGGTATAGCAGGGGTAGATATGCTGCCTACCGCTAACGGACTTATAGTAAATGAGGTAAACTCTTCACCCGGCCTTGAGGGTATTGAGGGAGCTACAGGTGTTGATATAGCGGGCAAGATTATAGAATATGTTGAAAGAAACGAAGTCTCAAACAATTAGTACAAGCCAAAACATACAGACCGATTCTATGGAGATTCTCCATCCCGACCACTTTGCCGATTACGAATTAATTGATTGCGGCGATTTTGAAAAACTGGAACGCTTTGGTAGTTATATTACTATTCGCCCTGAACCGCAGGCAGTGTGGGATAAAGGCATGAAGCCACAGGAATGGGAAAGGCTTGCCCACGTTCGGTTTATGCCCAATTCGAGCTATGCGGGTAGTTGGAAAAAACTTAAGCCCATGCCCGATGAATGGGAAATAGAATATAGTTTACCTAACGGCCCCAAGCTCAAATTCCATTTGGCGCTTACTTCATTTAAGCATGTGGGTATTTTCCCTGAACAAGCGGTGCATTGGGATTATATATATGAAAAAGTAAAAGGCTTTAATATTGATAAGCCTAAGTTTTTAAACCTGTTTGCATATACCGGTGGTGCTTCATTGGCTGCAAAGGCCGCAGGTGCCGATGTAACGCACTTAGATGCTATACGTCAGGTAGTTACCTGGGCAAGGCAAAACATGGAATTATCGAACCTGAAGGATATACGCTGGTTGGTGGAAGATGCTATGAAATATGTAAGACGGGAGTTAAAACGCGGAACAAAATACAACGGAATTATTCTCGATCCTCCTGCATACGGACACGGGCCAAACAGAGAGCAATGGAAACTGGAGGAGAACATCAATGAAATGGTGCATAGTGTTTTGGATATGCTTGACGAGCAAAAACACATACTTATACTGAACACTTATTCGCTTGGTTTTTCATCTCTTATAATTGAGAATTTGATGGCAAAACGGAAAAAAGAATTGAAATACGGCGAATTATACCTCCAGGCAACCTCGGGTTATAAACTCCCGCTTGGCGTATTTGGTAAGGCTTACAGGGGTGTTTAAACAGCACTCTTTAAAACAAAAGTTTGCTTTTTAAGAAATAGATATAGATTTTTGCCGCCGCAATTTTGCAGAACACAGTTCCCTTAAATATAAGCATGGCTAAAAATTTACTCATAGTAGAGTCGCCCGCAAAGGCTAAAACAATAGAGAAGTATTTAGGTAAAGACTTTACTGTTAAATCGAGCATTGGCCACATTGTCGACCTGCCTGAAAAAGGCCTTGGTGTTGACATAAAGGACAACTTTAAACCGGACTACCAGGTTTCTTCCGATAAAAAGAAAGTGGTTGCTGAGCTTAAAAAATTAGCCAAAGCCGCTGAAATGGTTTGGTTAGCGACTGATGAGGACCGTGAGGGAGAAGCTATTGCATGGCACTTATATAATGAGTTAGGCCTTACTCCGAAAAAAACCAAACGGGTAGTTTATCATGAAATTACCAAGTCGGCAATTGAGGCCGCTATTAAAAATCCGAGAGAAATAAATAAAGATCTTGTAGATGCTCAGCAAGCCAGGCGTATATTAGACAGGTTAGTGGGCTATGAACTTTCTCCTATTCTATGGAAGAAAATAAAACCTTCTCTGTCTGCGGGCCGTGTACAATCGGTTGCGGTAAGGGTAATTGTAGAACGTGAAAGAGAGATTACTGCTTTTGGAGTTACTTCCTTTTTTAAAGTAGTTGGTTATTTTTCTTCGAATGGAGTAAGTTTTAAAGCGGAGCTCGATAAGAAATTCAATACAGAAAAAGAGGCCAACGAGTTTTTAAATAAACTAAAAGGAACTGAATTTTTTGTAAAGAACCAGGAGAAGAAGCCATCAAAGCGTACGCCTTCTGCACCGTTTACAACTTCAACATTACAGCAAGAAGCAAGCCGGAAACTAAGTTTCTCGGTATTGCAAACCATGCGCGTGGCACAAACGCTCTACGAACGTGGAGATATTACATACATGCGTACTGACTCGGTAAACCTTTCGCAACTGGCAATTGATGCAGCAAAGGAAGAGATAGAAAAAGTATATGGCGATAAATATGCGCAAACAAGGCAGTTTAAAACCAAGTCGGCATCCGCACAAGAAGCTCACGAAGCTATAAGGCCAACCAATTTTTCTATTAAAGCTACTACAAGCGAAGAGTATAATGAACAGCGTTTGTATGAACTGATATGGAAACGCGCCATTGCATCTCAAATGGCAGACGCTGAAATTGAAAAGACAGTAATTACAATTGGAAATAAAGCAACCGAAAATAATTTTATTGCAACAGGCGAGGTAATTAAGTTCGATGGATTCCTGAAAGTATATATGGAGTCATCCGAGGATGAGGGAGAAGAAGAAGAAACAGAAGGCCAATTGCCAATGGTGAATACCAATGATAAGGTTGGCCTTTCGCACATTGATGCGGTACAACGTTTTACGCAACCGCCATCGCGTTATACTGAAGCAAGCCTTGTTAAGAAATTAGAAGGACTGGGTATTGGAAGGCCGTCAACGTATGCTCCAACAATTTCTACCGTTCAAAAAAGAGGATATGTAGTAAAGGAAACCCGTGAAGGTACTGAGAGAAAATATAATGTACTTACATTAAAGGATAACGAAATTACATCGGTAACCAAAACTGAAATTACAGGTGCTGAAAAATCGAAACTGTTTCCAACCGATGTTGGAATTGTGGTGAATGATTTTCTGATCAGCAACTTTGCTGAAATATTAGATTATAATTTTACTGCACACGTAGAGGAAGAGTTTGATATAATTGCCGATGGCAAGTTGGCGTGGCAAAAAATGTTGAAAGATTTTTACAAGCCTTTCCATGCTACAGTTGAAAAAACTACAGCAGTAAAAGAAAGAGCATCGGGTGAAAGATTATTGGGGCAAGACACAAATGGCAAAAATGTATTTGTGAAAATTGGCCGCTATGGACCAATGGTTCAGATAGGTGATACCGAATCGGAAGAGAAACCGCGCTTTGCCAAGATACGTGCCGACCAAAGAATGGAAAGCATGACACTTGAACAGGCGCTTGAATTATTCAGGCTTCCGAGAAAAGTGGGTGTGTATGAAGATAAGGATCTGGATGTATCGATAGGCAGGTTCGGCCCATATATCCGTCACGATGGAAAATTTTATTCTCTCCCCAAAGAAGATGACCCGTATACAGTAAAAGAAGACAGGGCAATTATTGTAATTGAGGAGAAGCGAAAAAAAGAAAGAGAAAAAGTCATTCAAATATTGAAGCGCGACCCTGAACCCGAAATACAGGTATTGAATGGCAGGTATGGCCCATATATAACTACTGATAAGGAAATTTATAAAATACCAAAGGATAAAGAACCTGCTAAACTTACACTTGAGGAATGCCTTGAAATTATTAAGGCTGATAAAGCATCGGGTAAAAAGAAAAGAAAATTCTTTCCAAAGAAAAAAGCCTAAGCAGATAATATAACAGAATGGAAATAGAGCAATACTTAACACCATCTGCAATTAGTGCCAAAGAGTATGCTCCGTTTATGTGGGGGAGCAATATCCGGAAAAATTCTTCTGCAGGATTTCCCGATATGGATAAAGTACAAATTGCAATTGTTGGAGTGGGTGAGGCCCGCAGTTCAAATGGCAATGAAGGATGCGCTGCAGCACCTGATAAAGTACGGGAGAATTTTTATGCTCTTTCTTCTATTGCAACAATTGCTGTAGCAGATCTTGGAAATATTGTTCCCGGCAATACCGTAAAAGATACTTACAGCGCACTCGAATTTGTTTGTGCCGAATTACTCGACAGGAAAATTATTCCTGTAATAATCGGCGGCAGCCAGGATTTAACGTATGCAAACTATGCGGCTTACCAGCGTTTGCAACAAACCGTAAACATTGTTAGTGTTGACCGTAAAATTGATTTGGGTGAAATAGACAGTGAAATAGGTTCTTCAACATACCTCAGTAAAATATTGCAGTTCCAGCCTAGCCTGCTTTTTAATTACAGCATCATGGGTTATCAAACTCATTTTGTAAATAGTGAGGAAATTGAGACGATCAAGAAAATGTATTTCGATTTATATCGTCTCGGGCAAATTCAATCGAACATGGAAGAAGCTGAACCGATTGTGCGTAATGCCGATATTTTAAGTTTCGATATTTCTGCAATCAGAAGGTCAGATGCTCCGGGAACATTGAATTCTACGCCCAACGGACTTTACGGAGAAGAAGCTTGTCAAATACTTAAATATGCCGGCATGAGCGATAAACTTTCGTCAGTTGGCATTTATGAAATTAACCCGCTATTTGATGACCGTGAACAAACCACTGCTCTGGCCGCACAAATGATTTGGTATTTTTTAGAAGGCTTTGTAAACAGGAAAAGTGATTTTCCCGGTACTGCCGAAAAAGATTATTTGAAATACAGGGTAACTATGAAATCGGCGGATCATGAAATTGTTTTTTATAAAAGTTTAAAAACTAACCGCTGGTGGATGGAAGTACCTTATCGTATCGGGGCTAAATCTAAATACGAGCGGCATCACATGGTTCCATGTTCGTATGAAGATTATCAACTTGCATGCACTGAAGAGATGCCTGACAGGTGGTGGCAGGCCTATCAGAAACTAAGTTAATGATAATATGCTGATAATCATAATGTTTTGTGTTATTTACCCAAAAACATTTGGTTACTAATTGGAAAATGATTAGTTTAGCATTCTCTTTCTCATAGGAAGGGGGATGTTATTTTAACTAAATACACGAAGAATGAAAAAGATAATTACATCTGTAGCGCTAGTTGGAATGGGACTTATGGCTCATGCACAACAGGACGCGCAATTCAGCCAGAACTTTTTTAACAGGTTAAATATTAATCCGGGATATGCGGGTATAAGCCAGGCATATTGCGGAAGTTTAATTTACAGGAGCCAGTGGTTAAATTTCCCTGGTCAGCCTACTACCATTGTATTTAATGGCGATGCATACTTGCCAATGATTGGCGGCGGAGCAGGACTTACTGTGTATGAAGATAAACTTGGATTTCAAAGCAACTTAGATGCCAAGTTAGCCTATTCATATCACTTAGTATTAGGCCCTGGTGTATTGGGTATTGGCGCTTCAGTTGGTTATTACCAAATGGGCCTTAGCGGAAACTGGATGACCCCGGATGGCAAAAGCCAAAGTGCGGGTAATATTACCGATCCTCTTGTACCTGTTGGTGGCAACACTGTTTCAACATACGACGTAAACTTTGGTTTATATTATGCTACTCCACAAGGTCTTTATGTAGGTATTTCTACTTCTCACTTACCAGCACAAACCATACAAGGTTCTTTCAGGCAATATCAATATGATATAGCAAGGCACTATTTTGTACAGGCAGGTTATGTTTATAATGCAAGTGCAACATGGGATATTATTCCTGACGTATATGTTGAATCAGATGCTTCATCGACTCAGTTTCAATTAAACTTAAGGGCTAACTGGAACAAAACGATTTGGTTTGGTGCCGGCTACCGTATGAATGATGCTTTTGTTGCTTTGCTTGGATACCAGAAACAAATAGGCCTTGGCGAGATTAAAATAGGATATTCCTATGATTTCACTACATCAGATATTCACACATACAGCAGTGGCTCACATGAGTTAGCACTTCAATACTGCTTTACACCAAAGCCACCTTCAAAAACAGAATACCATCAAAATCCGAGGTTCTTGTAATATAAGTATGAAGATTATTTGTAACTATTTATCAGTATTAGCGTAAAAGAATTTTCACACTATTTTATTTATGGTTGCTCCGTCATATATGTTTAATTTAAAATCAAAGAGGTCGATATGAGAAGATTGCTGCTGCTAGCGTGCTTTATTGCACTTATTACAGGTTGTAATAAGTTCGATGGCCAGTTAATAGGTGTCCAGAACCGTCCTTCATGGTTTCAAGCTGATCCATATGGAATGGTTTATATACCTATGGGTAGTTACATGATGGGCCCTGATGATCAGGAAGTACCTTATGCATTTACTACCAAGTCAAAAATGGTGTCTGTTCAGGCATTTTACATGGATGACTCTGAAATATCCAACAATGAGTATCGCCAGTTTGTATATTGGGTTCGTGATTCATTGATGCACGTAATACTTGGTGCTGATGTTGATCCTGCGAACTTATTTACTACTGATGCGGCTGGTAATGATTTGGATCCTCCTGCAATTAACTGGGATGAGAAGATAAAATTAGATGATAAAGCCACTATGGAAGCTTTAACAGATGGTGGTTTATACTTGCCTCCTCAGGAAAGATTTTATCAAAAAGTGGAGATTGATACACGCAGGCTTAACTTTTTATTTTACACCATAAATATTCGTTTGGCTGCAGTAAAAAATGGTGAATATGGTAACCGTTTTATACCTGATAAAGATCCTGCTGATAAAAAAGGCCAGCAGTATGTTAATGGTAAAGGGCACTATGATGTAACTGACCAAACTTATGATCCAACCCAGGCACAACCATATAACCCTAATACCGGGTATCATTCAAGGTCAAGGCCAAAAGTAGATCGTAGTGTTTTCATAGATAAACAGGTTATTAATGTTTATCCCGATACATTAGCGTGGGTGCATGACTTTACTTACTCATTCAATGAGCCAATGACCAATATGTATTTCTGGCATCCGGCGTATGATAACTATCCAGTTGTGGGAGTATCATGGAAACAGGCAACTGCATTTTGCGTATGGCGCACACAGTTAATGGATAGCTACCTGGTTCGTACAGGTCAATCTATTGTAAATGATTTCCGACTCCCAACCGAAGCTGAATGGGAATATGCAGCACGCGGCGGACTGGCATTAAGCCCGTACCCTTGGGGTGGTCCTTATATCAGGAACTCAAGAGGTTGTTTCTTATGTAACTTTAAACCTATGAGAGGTAGTTATATGGATGATGGCGGTTTCCATACTGTAGGTATTTATTCATATAATCCTAACGACTATGGTTTGTATTGCATGGCTGGTAATGCTTCTGAGTGGACCAGTAATGCATATGATGAATCTGCTGAAGATTTTGAGCATGATTTGAACCCGAATTATGTATATGATGCTGATGATAAAGAACCACCTGTAATGAAACGTAAAGTTATCAGGGGCGGTTCATGGAAAGATGTTGGATACTATTGCCAAACCAGCGCCAGGACGTATGAATACCAGGATACTGCAAAGTGCTATGTTGGTTTCCGTTGTGTTGAAACATACCTTGGACGTGCTAAAGGTGATAATATTGATAATGTTTCTTCAGCGCACGAATAAAAAAACAATTAATATAAACGTAATAATTAACCCTTTAAACTAAACAATTATGGGACTCGTACACTGGCTAAGTGCAACTAAGAGAGGAAAAGACACAATGAATAAAATCGTGTGTTGGGGTGCTTCTGTCGTTATTACAGGAGCCTTGTTTAAGATTCAGCACTATCCGGGTGCATCTGTCATGCTTATTTTGGGGCTTTCTACAGAAGCCTTGATTTTTATATTTTATGGTATTTTGCCTGAACACGAAGAAGTGGATTGGAGTTTGGTATACCCGGAATTAGCGGGTATGCACGGCGAGGAAGAACATGGCGAAAAAGATGAAAAGAAGGGAAGTATTACCGAACAATTAGATGACTTGCTTGAAGAAGCTAAAATTGGCCCTGAATTAATAGCAAGTTTGGGAAGCGGTTTAAAAAGCCTTAGCGACAATACTGCTAAAATGAGTGATATTGCTGATGCAAGTGTTGCAACCAGTGATTACGCAAATAATATTAAGAACGCTTCGAAGAATATTAATGATTTATCTAATAATTCTTCAAAAGCTTCCGATTCACTTAGTTCAATTGCATCAAGTGATATTTCGGGTACTACAAAAGATTACGTAAGTAAAATTCAATCAGTTGCTGATAGCATGGGCGAACTGAACAGTTCTTCTATCAAAGCTGCTAAAACTATGGAAGGCTTAAGCGTTGGAAATCCTAGTGCTTATGTTCAACACATGGAAAAAATGGCAGATAATGTTGCTGCTTTGAATACAGTTTATGAAATGCAATTAAAGTCATCTAACGACCAGGTTAAAGCTTCGGGCGCATTGTATGACAGTATTTCTAAGCTTGTTGAAAATGTAAGTGAATCAGTTGAAGACACCCGTCGTTATAAGACAGAAATGGGTCAGTTGGTTCAACACCTTGAATCTCTTAATACAGTTTATGGCGGTATGTTAACTGCTATGAACAGGAAATAAGGAATAAAAGTTTTTTAATTAATTAGATTGTTAACTTTCTAAATAAAGAATAAGTTATGTCACTTCCCAAAGAGCCGCGGCAAAAGATGATCAACATTATGTACCTGGTGCTAACAGCTCTGCTGGCGCTTAACGTATCAAAGCAAATTGTGCATGCGTTTGTGGTTGTAAACACAGGTTTACAAAAAACAAATAAGAATACAGTTGATCAGAACAAGTCGCTGCATGATAAATTTGATGCTGCTTTCAGTAAAGACGCTGCCGGAACAAAGAAATATAAAGATGCGGCAGATGTGGTTACCAGGCAGGCTGATGAAATGGTGAAGTACATACAAGACATGAAAGCTGATTTGATTAAAGAAGTTGATAAGCCTAAATGGTCATTGGACAAAGCTGATACCATGCTGGAATATGTTGAAGCTAAAGAAGATTTTACTACTCCTACAGGTATAATGTGCGGCGAAGGTGATGACGTTACTAAAGGTAAGGCACATGAATTAAAAGTAAAACTTGGCCAGTTCAGGAAAAGCCTGATTTCGATGTTTGCCAATAAGGATATTTGTATTGGCGGATATACCGATACTATGAAAGTAAATTTGGGGTTATTAACTCCATCTCAATATGCACCTGATGAAGGAAAGCAAACATGGGAATACTACTACTTTGGTGAGGCTCCTCTTGTTTCGGACGTTGTAACATTTACCAAATTGCAGGCTGATGTTAGGAACGCTGAATCTGCTATGTTAAACTACTTTTATACCAGTATTGGTGCAAAGGATGTTAAGGTAAGTTCTTTTGTAGGAAAAATTCTTCCTGCTTCTACTTATGTTTTAGTAGGTGATAGTTTTAAAGCAGATATCTTCCCTACAGCAATTATGAAAACTTTGCCTCCTCAAATTGAAGTAGGCGACTCTAATATGAACGCTCCGGACCCAAGTAAGGAAGGAGTTCAAGTAAAAGTTGGTTCAAATGGTGTAGGTAAATATGCTATAAAGACAGACCATGAAGGACCGAATAAAGTATTTGGTATCATAAGGATTCCTGACCCTGTTACCGGTAAGCCGGTGGCATATCCGTTCTCAACAAGTTACATAGTGGCTAAAGCCGCTGTTACTGTTGCACCAACACAAATGAACGTATTCTATGCCGGTGTTGATAACCCGGTTGACATTTCTGCTGCAGGTTTTGATAACTCTGCTTTACATCCTTCTATGAGTGCGGGTTCTATTTCTCCTTCAGGAGCAAAAGGACATTATATTGTAAGAGCCGGTGCCGATGCTATTGGCAGGGATGCTACTATAACAGTAAGCGCTACAATGCCTGACGGTTCTCATAAATCTCTTCCAGCTGTACACTTTAGAATAAAGAAAATTCCTGATCCGGCTTGCTATACAGCGGGTAAACCTGTTGGACCTATAAGCAAGGCTCAGTTACAGAGTATTCCGAAAGTTGAAGCAAAGATGCCTCAGGATTTTGATTTTGCCGGCGTAAGTTTCACTGTAATCTCATTTACGATGGCTGTTCAAAGTGCCAGCGGTATTTGGCAGAATGAGCCATCTTCAGGTCCGGGTGGTAGATTTACCGGAAAGATGATAAGTTTAATTGGCCAGACACCAAGAGGTGCATATATAATTATCCAGGATGTTGTTGTAAAGGGCCCTGACGGAAAGAACCGGCCTATTTCGGGAATGTCTATTAAGATTAACTAAAAGTATAACCAGTAATAAAGCGGCAGCCATGAAACATATAATGAAATTTGCAGGTGTAGTAGGCCTAATGTTTTTGGGAAGCGGAATGTTTGCCCAGGGCGTACTTAATCCTCAACAAAGCCAAATGCTTGATGGATTATATAATAAGGAGAATTCTCCCAGCCGCAGGGTAATTGCATATCCTTATTTACGTGAGGCCGATGTTATATGGTCAAAAAGGGTTTGGAGAGTGTTGGACTTAAGGGAAAAAATGAACCTTGATTTTTACTATCCTACTATACCCAATGCCAACAGAAGAAGTTTGTGGGATGTGCTAGTAGCATCTATAAAGAATAAGGATAATGGCTTGAAGGTATATGACTTTAATGGTAACGACCTTGACCAGTCTTTTATGGTACAAAAGACCAAGACTGAGGCTGACAGCGCATTATACAGAACTACATCTTTGGTTGACTCAAATGGTAATGCACATCAAACTTTGTCACCTTTTGAATCGCAGGATATTCTTCAATATCTTTTAAAAGAGGACTGGTTTTTTGATAAACAGCGTTCGGTAATGGATGTGCGTGTTTTGGGCCTTTCAGTGTTGGTGAAAAAGTTTGATGATCAGGGTAATGAACTGCCTGGACAATCTTCTACTTTTTGGATATATTTTCCTGCATTAAGGCCTATACTTGCTAATGCAGAGGTGTTTAATACCCACAATGATGCTGAGCGCAGGACGTATGAGGATATATTCTGGAAAAGGCAATTTTCAAGCTATATAATACAAGAGAGTAACGTGGCCAACAGGCCAATAGCTGCATATATTAAGAATCCTTTAGATGCTTTGTTAGAAGCTGAAGGAATAAAGAATAAAATGTTCAATCTTGAACATGATATGTGGCAGTACTAGAAGGAAAGTATTAATAAGGAGTCCCGCAATGTTGCGGGACTTTTTTATTTATGGCAATATGACTATTTGACAGACTCTTTTTGTAAATTTGCGGGCCTATAGTACTATATAATATAGCGAAAATGCAGGTTTTAGAGAAAGAAATAATAGAAAAAGAGGCTCCAAAAGGAACTAAGCGGTTCTTCCTAGAAACCTATGGATGTGCCATGAATTTTTCGGATAGTGAGATTGTGGCATCTATCCTTAAAAGTGAGGGCTATACTATAACTTCTGAAGCTTCAGAAGCAGATGTGATATTAATGAACACCTGTGCTATACGGGAGAATGCCGAACAAAGGGCTCGCCAACGGTTAACTGAATTCAGGGTGTTTAAGAAAGAGAAGCCATCGTTGGTAATTGGTGTGTTGGGTTGTATGGCTGAGCGAATGAAGACAAAATTGCTGGAAGAAGAAGATTTAGTTGATATAGTAGTTGGGCCTGATGCATACCGCAGTATACCAAATTTGATTGGCGAAGTAGAAGGCGGGCAGAAAGCTATTAACGTGCTTTTATCGAGAGAAGAGACCTATGCCGATATAAACCCGGTAAGGTTATCAGAGAATGGAATTACGGCCTTTATATCTATAACCCGCGGATGTGATAATATGTGCACATTTTGTGTGGTGCCTTTTACAAGGGGAAGAGAGAGAAGCCGTGATCCGCATACTATTGTTAAAGAAGCAAAGAATTTATTTGATAATGGATACAGGGAGGTTACCCTGCTTGGGCAGAATGTAGATTCGTACTTGTGGTATGGAGGAGGATTGAAGAAAGATTTTGAAAAAGCCACTGAAGAACAAAAAAATAAGGCCGTTAATTTTGCAAATCTGTTGGAAATGGTTGCACAAGTAAGCCCATTATTGCGTGTTAGATTCTCAACCTCTAACCCGCAAGATATGACGGATGAAGTATTGCATACCATGGCTAAATATGAAAATATATGCAAGTATGTGCATTTGCCAATGCAATCAGGTAATACAAGAGTATTAAAGCAAATGAACAGAGGTTATGACCGGGAAAAGTATTTAGACAGGATAAAAGCTATCAAAACTATAATGCCTGACTGTGGCCTTTCGACCGATATTATTTCGGGTTTTTGTACTGAAACGGAAGAAGAACATAAGGAAACATTATCGTTAATGGATGAAGTGCAATTTGATTATGCTTATATGTTCAAGTATAATGAACGCCCGGGAACATTGGCCGCAAAGAAGTATACCGATGATATACCTGAAGATATAAAATCAAGAAGGCTACAGGAAATAGTCGATTTGCACCGAAAGCATGCAGGAGAAAGTAACCTCAGGGATATTGGCGGGGTTTTTGAAGTATTGGCAGAGGGTTCATCGAAAAAATCTTCGGAAGACCTGTATGGCAGGACCACGCATAATAAAGTTGTTGTTTTTCCTAAAGAACACTATAAACCCGGAGATTACGTTAAAGTAAAGGTCCACAGTTGTACGTCGGGTACATTGCTGGGACAGGCCGTAAAGTAATAATATAATATGACCGTTCAGGAAATAAAAAACAGGTTCAGAATAATTGGTAATGCTGTTTCTTTAGACAGAGCCATTGATATTGCCCGTCAGGTTGCAGCTACTGATCTTTCAGTTTTAATTACAGGTGAAAGCGGTACAGGTAAAGAAGTCTTTCCTCAGATAATACATCAACTAAGCCCGCGCAAACATAACCAATACATAGCGGTCAATTGTGGTGCTATACCCGAAGGAACTATTGACTCAGAATTATTTGGCCATGAAAAGGGCTCGTTTACCGGTGCACATGATGCCCGTAAAGGATATTTTGAAGTGGCTAACGGCGGAACAATATTCCTTGATGAAGTGGCGGAATTACCTTTAACCACCCAGGTTAGATTATTGCGTGTATTGGAAACAGGTGAGTTTATTAGGGTTGGTTCATCTAAAGTGATGAAAACCAATGTCCGTATTGTTGCTGCTACTAACATAAACATGCTCCAGCTTATTGAAAAGGGCCGCTTTAGGGAAGATTTGTATTATCGTTTGAACACAGTTCCCCTGCATATACCACCATTGCGCGAGCGTAAAGAAGATATTCCGCTATTGTTTCGCAAGTTTGCTACCGATTTTGCCGATAAATATAAAATGCCTCCGATAAAACTTACCCATGATGGTGAAGATTTACTCCTTAACTACTATTGGAAGGGCAATGTTCGTCAACTTAAAAATGTAACGGAACAAATATCGGTTATAGAAAAGAACAGGGAGATAAATGCGAATATTCTCCGCCCGTATTTACCCGATGGCACTTCTGTTTCTGTTCCTGCCCTTTTCAGGCCTGAACAAAGCGCCGATAATAATGAGTTTACTGAAAGAGAGCTATTGTATAAGGTCCTTTTTGAAATGAGAAAGGATATGGTTGACTTGAAAAGGACAGTACTTAGCCTTTTAGAAAATGAAGGGCAGAACTTGTCAAGGAAAATGCCAAGTACTCCTCAGATAATACATAAACTGCACCAGGATATTGATAAATCAGAAGATGGCCAGATACAGATACACCCGGTAAACAACACTGCCAGAACCATTAACCCCAATATCGGTATCGATGTTGAGGAAGCATTATCGTTAGAAGAAAGAGAGAAGCAATATATATTAAAGGCACTCGAAAAACATCAGGGTAATCGAAGAGCAGCCTCTAAAGAACTTGGCATATCTGAGCGTACCATGTACAGGAAGATAAAAGATTATAATCTCGAATAAAGCAGATGAAAAAGCTTTTGAGTTTATTGTTTATTGGGTTGCTTACAAGTTGTGGTGTAGGTTTTTCTTTTTCCGGTGCTTCTATTCCACCCGACGCTAAATCAATATCCGTTCAATATTTTCAAAACCAGGCTCCGCTAGCAGGCCCCACCATGAGCCAAACCTTTACAGATGCTCTGCGTGATTATGTTACTTCGCAAAGCCATTTAAAACTAGTAACGAATGGAGACCTTGATTTTGCCGGTTCAATTACAGGATTTACCACGCAGCCTGTTGCAGTGGCATCTGGTTCTTCAGGGCAATCATCTCTTACCCGGTTAACTATTACCATTGATGTTACATTCACCGATAAGAATGATTCAAAAAAGAATTTTACCGGGGCTTTTTCCCGTTATGCCGACTACTCGAGTAGCCAGAGCCTTTCAGCAGTTCAGGGTGATTTGATAACACAAATAAACAAGCAACTTGTTCAGGATGTGTTTGACAAAGCTTTCAATAACTGGTAAATAGAAAGCTTTGAATACAGAATTCTTTATCGCGAGGCGAATAATCAGGGGCAGAAGAGGACAGAAGAAAGTTTCGCGCCCTACTGCACGTATCGCAATTGCCGGTGTTGCCATAGGGCTTACGGTAATGATACTCACCATATCTATTGTTAATGGTTTTCAGCTATCTATTCGGGATAAGGTGGAAGGCTTTAACGGTGATATACAAATTAATAATTTGGATAACAATAACTCCTTCGAACCTTCACCCATAGAAATTGAACACGCATTTTCAGATGATATAGGAAAGATTTCAGGGGTGAAGCACATACAGGTATATGCTACTAAAAATGGTATTATAAAAACTAAAACCGAGAATGAGGGCGTTATACTTAAAGGCGTTAGTAAAGATTATGACTGGACCTTTATAAAAAAGAACCTCGTAAAAGGTGATGTGTTGAGCCTTAATGACTCAACGCCATCGACCGATATTATTATATCCAAGTCTGTTGCAAATGCTTTGGATATGGACATCGGCAGTAAATTGCTTATATTCTTTATTACTAAAACAAAAGGTGCCGATAGCGGGCATTTCAATTACGAACAGCGTGTTAAAACATTTCATGTAAAGGGAATTTATGAGACCGGGCTTGAAGATTTTGACGGGCAATTTGTATTTACTGATATTGCGCAGATACAAAGCCTGAATTTCTGGAAACCAAAACAGATTGGCGGATTTGAAGTGCAGGTGGATGATTTCGATAAAGTAGATTCACTTACTGATAAAATAAAGGGAATGATTGGTGTCAATCTCAATGCACAAAGTATTCACGAGATAAATGAACCTATGTTTTCCTGGCTCAAATTGCAAAATACCAACGCGTATATTATCATTATACTCATGGCCATTGTCTCTGCCATTGCTATGGTTTCTGCTCTCATAGTACTTATTTTAGAAAACACCAGCATGATTGGCCTTTTGAAAGCGCTTGGCTCAAGAAACCGAAACATAAGGCAGATATTTTTAATTGACGGCGCTTACCTGATCTTCTGGGGGATGCTTATCGGAAATATAATTGGCATTTCTTTCTGCCTTATACAGGAACACTATAAACTCATTCCCCTTGACCAATCAACTTACTATATGCCCTATGTGCCTATTTACTTTAACTGGTTCTACGTTCTGCTGCTCAATATTGGCACGTTCTTCACATGTATGCTAATGCTTATTCTGCCTTCCTTTATTGTTTCGCGTATTACCCCGGTTCGTACACTCAGGTATAGTTAGTGTCTCTCTTCTTACAAGTTAGTTGAAATAAAATTGGTCAACTGGTTGAAAAGGTAGTAACGTGTATTGCCACCTGCTATACTATGGTTTTTGTCAGGAAATATCATAAGCGAAAATGGCACATTAGCTTTTTGTAAAGCATGTATCCATTCTACGCTGTTCTGGAAATGCACATTATCATCTCCTGTGCCATGTATAAGCATATAATGGCCTTTTACCTCATCAGCAAAGTTTATCGGTGATCCATCCCTATACCCGTCTCTATTCTCAGCAGGGGTACGCATGTATCTTTCTGTATAAATGCTGTCATAGAAGCTCCAGTCGATAACCGGTGCAACTGATATAGCTGCTTTAAAATACTTTGCACCCTTGGCTATGCACATTGCCGACATGTAACCGCCATAGCTCCAGCCCCAGATGCCAATACGTGTATTGTCAACATAAGGTTTAAGCGCCATGTATTTTGCTCCTTCAATCTGGTCTTCTACTTCATACTTACCAAGATGCAGGTATGTACATTTTTTAAAATCTGAACCTCTTGCCAATGTCCCCCTGTTATCAATAGATACTATTATATATCCTTTCTCTGCCAGCATCTGGAACCACATGCCATCAAAAGCATTCCATTCATTGTTTACAGTGTTACTGCCCGGGCCACCATAAACATACATTAGCACCGGGTATTTTTTTGTGGAATCAAAGTCAGGTGGCTTAATTACGTAACCGTTAAGGTTATTGCCCTGGCTGGTGGTAAATGTGAAGAAAGTTTGCGGACTCAGGTTATAATGCTTGAGTGTATCTTGTAGTTCTTTGTTGTCTTCCAATATACGTATCTCCTTGCCATCGCTGCTGTTAAGCGTAGTAATGCCGGGGGTATTGGCAGTTGAAAATGTATTAATATAGTAGTGGAATGTCGTACTAAAGTCGGCATCGTTAAAGCCTGTTTTATTGGAAAGTTTTTTCTTGTTCTTTCCTTGCCAGTTGATTGAATAAAGGTCCCTGTCAATAGGTGATGTTTCAGAAGAAATATAAAACAGGGTCTCTGTTTTTTCGTCAATGCCTTTTATATCTATAACATCCCATTTACCAGTCGTTATCTGGTTTATTTGTTTGCCATCAATGGAGTAACGATATAAATGTTCATAACCATCGTTGTCGTCCATCCATATAAACTCTTTGTTGTTATTGATAAAAGTAAGGGCATCATTAATGTCGATGTAGGTTTTACTTCCTTCTGTTAAGATAGGTTTTGCAATGCCATTACTAATATTAGCAAGAGTAAGAACCAGTGAATCCTGGTGGCGATCCATATACTGAACAGAAAGTACTGCAGGATCTTTTGTCCAGGTTACACGCGGAGTGTATTCATAGTGGCCCGGCGCTTTAATGTCAATCACTTTTCCGCCTGCTACCTGGTAAACGTGCACAGTAACTGTCGGGTTGGTTGTACCCGCCTTAGGGTATTTAAAGCTGTAAACACTTGGGTAAAGCGAATCATGATATTCATTCATTGAGAATGTGGTTACCTTGCTATCATCGAAACGATAATAGGCAATAGATTTGCTGTCGGGTGACCAAAAGTAAGAACGGGTAAGCGCATATTCTTCTTCATACACCCAGTCACTTATACCATTAAATATTTCATTACTGCCATCGTGTGTTACTTGTGTTACCTTATTGTCTGTTAAATTCTTTACGTACAAATTGCTTTTATATATAAAAGCAGCCATATTTCCATCTGGCGAAATAGTGGCATAAACTTCTTTTTCACCATCTATTAAAGGTGTTATAGTGCCCTTCTTTTTATCCCAAATGGAGTATTTATAAATTGTAGAGTGCCTGTATATTCGCTCTCCGGCTGTACCCAGCAGGATGGTGTTTTCCTTTGGGCCAAGCTCATAAGTTTGAACGACAAAGCCGACATTATTATTTGCTTTTACTATTTGTGCTGTAGTCAGCAATGTATCGGTAGGTTTGCCGGTAGCATAACTATATTTTATAATGTCCTGGGAATTATATGTCTCAACAAGAGCTGTATAATGGTCACCATCTGCAGTAGATTGCAATTCATCAATACCTTTAGCTGCAAACTTATATTGCTGCCAGATATCATCAAGTGTAATATTTCTTTTTTGTGCATTTACACCAGCGGTAATTGCCAGTGCCATAACTAATAAGGAAACTTTTTTCATAGATTAAATAATTATTTTTTATGAGATACTATTACATCGAATGTTTGCTGTATGCCGTGACTGGGTGGATCGGCAGGCGATTTTAAAAAATGCCCTTTGGAGTTAATCAGGAAAAACTCGGGCAATGTTTTAACATCATACTGTTTAAGTACTTTATGCCCCTCATCAAATAAAAACGGCCAGTTGTAAATTTTATTCTGGTCAAGGAATTTTTGCAGGTCAGCATAGGTATCATCTTCCGATATGCATACAAAGTTTATTTTTTTACCGTATTGTCTCCGTAAGGCTGACATTACATCCAACTCACTCATACACTCGCTTACCGAGCTTTTAAAGAAGCATAGGTATAAGTACTTACCCCTGAAATCAATAAGGCTGGTTTGGTCGCCTTGCATATCTTTCAAGGTAAACTCTGGTGCTTCGTTGCCACCTGTTATTTCGGTAAATGAATTGAGAATGTTTTTTGCAATTAATTTATCTTCATCAATTTTACTAAGAACAGATATGTTTTTCAGCATGGCTTTTATAATGTCCTTATCGTAGTCTCCACTATAATAAAGCTCATATAATCCTTTAAGTAAAACCAGTTCGCAAAGTGAGTCATTGCTTCGTAAAATGGGGTTTATTTTCATTACCTCCAACAGGTTGGGATAATCATTGCCTTTTATAAAACGGTTCACATCATCGTCGTGGTTTGAACGCTCCAGCGCAAACTGGCCGAGGTAATCTTTAAAGTAATCATTAAAGAATTTCATATACTCGTAATTGTGATACAACACCGGCTTATTTTTCAAGTATTTATTCGCCAGTGTTTTTTGCCCAACCAATATGTTTATCTCTATTTCAGCAATAGTATAATTCAGGTATCCCCAGAAATATTCATTTTTAACATCGCTATACCGTTGCTGCATAGTAATACGGAAACTGTCTAGAACAGTAGTGGCTTCTTTACGTACAAAATAGGTGTAGTATTTTTTCCAGAACAGGTCCCATTGCTCGTTAAAGTCAATCACCATGCTGTTAATATCATTGGCCTTGTTATTTACAAATCCAAGGTCAACAATATGCGTTATAAATGGGTTTTGGTAGTGTAGGCTATCGGGTGGAGGGAACACAACCTGGTACGACTTGCCCGGTGCAACATAAATAGAACCGTTAAAATTTTCAATGTTCAGGTATAGGTATTGATCTGTTTTTATGTTGGGTAATGTTATGGTAAAATGCCCGCTGTCGCTTATTTTGTCTGAAGCAATCATAACTGGTGTATTTGTAATGAAGTCTTGGTAGCTATAAGCAGTAATAGTTTTGCCCTTATAGGTATTTGCTGTGCCGGTAATTACCACCGGTTGGGCAAATGTTGCTACCGACAATACACTAAAGAAAAAAGCCAGATGTGTTCTTAACCGCAGCATATATTATTTTAAAACTATACCTGAAGGAATAAATTGCCTGGCATCGCCTCCATGTTTTAAAATATCGCGTACTATGGTGGAACTTATGGCAGTATGCTCAGGCAGGGTAAGCATAAAAATGCTTTCCAGATCGTGTTGCATCATTTTATTCATCTGGGCAATATTACTCTCGAATTCATAATCGCCGGGAGTCCGTATGCCTCTTAAAATATAGTTCGCTCCTTTGCTCCGGCAAAAATCTACCGTAAGGCCACTATACTCTTCTACCTGAACCTGTTTATGTGCAGCAAAGGTTTGCTTAAGCCATTCTTTTCTTTTCTCTAAAGGAAACATATATGTCTTGGTAGAGTTATTGCCTATGGCAACAATAATAGTATCGAAAAGTGGCAATGCCCTTAAAACAATTGATTCGTGGCCTTTGGTAACTGGGTCGAATGAACCCGGAAAAACAGCTATGCGAGCCATTGTAATAGGTTTAGCAGGTTATGTACCTACAAATATAAGGAATTGGCCTAATTAGAGTTAGCAGATGCTTACTGTACTATCAGTTTCTTGCAACTGATTTTGCTGTCTTCATCAATTACAATTAAATACATGCCGCTTTTCAGACTTAGGGAAGATAGGTTAACCATTTGCTGATGTTCTCCTGCGTTTTGCTCTCCGCTAAAAAGCGCAGTTATTTTGTTGCCGTAAATGTCATACAAGTCAGCATGGACATCAGTATTTTCTTTTAATATGTAATTAAGCGTAGCTTGTGTTGTTGCAGGATTGGGAAAAATACTTATACCCAATGTATTTTCTTCTAAAGAAGCAATTCCTGTGGCACCCAATTCGTGTACAGTAATTTTGGTGGAGTTCCATAGATCTCCTGCATCATTAGTGCCGTTATTGTTTACTGCGTTTATAACACCCCAGAAAGAGATAGTTCCTGTTCCTGCTGCGGGAGCGGTCCAGTTAAATGTTTCGCTGTAAATGGTGCCTTTAGCGCCACTTCCTGAAGTTGGAGTAAGTGGTGTGATCTGTTCTACAACACCTGCGAGGTAATACGTAGCTGGCGGTGAGTATTGTGTGCTGGTAGGGAATGGAGCTTTCCAGGTCCCTTCATTAGTTGGGGCAGCTTGTGCAATAGAATCTTTTATGCAGCTTATTTGCAAACCAAATTTAGGAAGACTGCTTGTTGTATTATTTGTTCCTGTGATTTTTACAGTATAGGTTCCCCCTCCCACATAATGTGTGGTAGATATTCCTGCAGAATCTAATTCTAAAGTTATTGCTATACCTGGTGTTGCTGAACCTGCATGGCATCCACCTCCTTTGCAGCCATTCGGGTTGCTCTGGTCAGTTTCTGAACCAGTGCATTGCCAACTGCCATAAGTGGCTGCACCTTCTCTATAGCTGCTGAACACTATACCACAGGTTACGGCGGCAAACAAAATAAGTAATGATTTAATTTTCATAATACACCAGGGTAAAGATGATTGACTATTAAGCTAGACAGCAAAAATAATAATAAGGTTGGGTGAGGCCACCAAACTTAACATACATTTAATATTAGCTCAAAAGGCAGGGTCTAATTCCTCGCGTAAACTTTAATGCCGTCCATTGATTTGAAGGAATAAGCCAATGGCTTTGATATATAAGATTTATCAGGGTTATTAAGAAAGAAGCTAATGCTGTTTGGGTATTTTAAACTTCCGCATGCCACAAGTGTGCCCGGAGCTATTATTGCAATATGGTCGGCGCCATTATCACTAACCATCATGGCCACAACAGCTTTATTGTTGTTAGCGGCATCTTGCGCTTGTTTCAACACATCCTGGCTCGATGCATCACCCAATACTTTCCACTTACTATCCTTTTTAATATAATTGGCAACTGCATTTATATCCATAAATCCTCCGGGTTTGTTAGCGGCATCAAAATCACTTATGCCATAAATTTTCTTCAATGCTTTTGCAACATATGTTTTGCATTCTGCTCCCTTGCTCTGGCTCTTGCAAGTACTAAAGTCAGTTAGCATTTGGTTCAGGTCGGTTTTCCAGTCGGTGGTGAATGATAATGCTACAATGACTAAAATAAGGCCGGTGCAAATTGTGGTTAGTTTTTTCATGGTTTTATATTGATGAGTAATTAGAAGTAAAAGTACAGAAATTTATTATCCCTCGCACTCTACCATTTTACGGGCATGAACCTTTTCTACAGCTTTAATAATATCCGGAGTATCAAGGCCATATTTGCGCATCAGTTCATCAGGCGTACCACTTTCTCCAAAGCTGTCTTTTACGGCAACCATTTCCAGCGGACAAGGGTATTCTCTGGCGAGTAATTGCGCAATACTGTCGCCAAGGCCCCCATTCATCTGGTGTTCTTCGGCAGTTACAACGCATTTGGTCTTTTTTACCGATTGAATTATAGCTACAGCATCAAGCGGTTTTATAGTATGTATATTTATTACTTCTGCCGAAATGCCTTTTTGCGCAAATGCTTCAACAGCTTCTAATGCTTTCCACACAAGGTGGCCGGTTGCAAAAATGCTAACGTCGGTTCCTGTAGTAAAAGTAACTGCTTTACCAATTTCAAATACCTGGTCGGCCGGTGTAAATACTGGTACCGATGGCCTGCCAAAACGCAGGTAAACGGGGCCATTATAATTTGCTATTGCTATGGTTGCTGCTTTGGTTTGGTTAAAATCGCAAGGATTAATAACTACCATACCAGGCAACATTTTCATCAGGCCAATGTCTTCCAGTATCTGGTGCGTGGCGCCATCTTCGCCAAGTGTAAGGCCGGCGTGCGATGCACATATTTTCACATTTTTACCTGAGTAAGCAACCGATTGGCGAATCTGGTCATATACCCTTCCTGTAGAAAAATTAGCGAAGGTTCCGGTATAGGGAATATAACCTCCAATAGTTAAACCCGCAGCAATACCGATCATATTGGCTTCGGCAATGCCCACCTGGAAAAAGCGGTTGGGGAATTCTTTTGCAAAAGCATCCATCTTCAGTGAGCCTGTTAAGTCGGCGCAAAGTGCTACCACTTTAGGGTTCTTTTTTCCAATCTCTGATAATCCAACTCCAAACCCGGAGCGGGTATCTTTTTTTTCGGTGTAGGTATATTTATTCATGTGCCTGATATTACAAGGTTAAAGGTTTACAACGGTTGAAGAACCCGATTTTACGTCGAATGGTTTATCAACTGTATAAATGGTTTCTTTAAGGTTAGCCGAACGGTAAATAATATGATAATGCCCGGGCTGCAAAATAATTATTTGTTGTGCAGGATTAGGGTCGAGGTTGCATACCCAGTCCATTTTGCCGGCATCATCTGCGTAAACACTCAGTGGGCCTGCACCGGGTTTTGTAATGCTTACATAACCTGCCTGCGGAATTTTTACTGTTGTGGTAGTGCTTTCATTTACTTTAACGCCTTTTACATACATACGCGGCATCGTGAGTATTTCCAAATCATACTTACCTACAATATATTTATCTGTTGATTCGACACCCTCCACATTCAGAGTTTGCATATCATCCTGTTTACGAACTATGGCAAAAAGAGCCTTGTATTCATTATCGCCTTCCATTACTAAATGTAGATAACCTTGCGGAGCCTTCAATGCAATTATGTTATGCTTGCCCGATACTAAGGTTACATTGTGTTTATCAACTTCAGGTATGGTGTGAACTACTAAGTGATATGTAGTGTTAGGGTCAAGGGTAATGGTGTCAGGGTTACCGGCATCATTAATGGTATGCATAAAATTATAAACCAGTCTACCGGTATGTTCGTCATAAAAACTCATTGCCACATCTGTTTCGCTGGCACGCCCTTCTAAATCAAGCAGGTTTACTTGTGCTGTAGTATTATTTAATGCTTCTGATATTACCACCTTCAACACACTCCTGAAATCATCTTCTTGCTGCACGTTAAAGAATTTGCCCACGCATGTATATGCATTATTAAAATCTTCCTTGCCAATACCTATTACAAAAGGTTTTAATGTTATGCCTTTTTTCTGCAATTCCTTTGCAGCATCACAGGGATCACCGCCGCACTCTTCAATGCCATCGGTTATTAAAATAATAATGTTGCGGCAATTGGTGCAAGCAGGAAAATCCTCAGAGCACTTACCTAAGGTATATGCAATGGGTGTAGTGCCTTTAGGCTCTATAGATTTTATCTGTCCTTCAATATCCGAAAAATTATTCGGTGAAAAAGGAACTACCAACCTGGTGTCTTCGCAATTTCTTTTAGGGTATAATGTGTAATCTGCACCAAGAGTACGAAGTGCCATTTGAAGGTTGGGTATGGTTTTAAGGCTATCTACCAGTTCAACAAGTACGCGCTTTGCAAAATCAATTTTAGGTGAATGGTCCCACTTATCATACATGCTGAACGAAGCATCGAAAATAAATAGCACCCGCGTTGTCGTCTGCGCCTGAACCCTTAAAGCAGAGTTGCAAAGTGCAAAAAACAATATTACTGAAAATATGTTGCGGGCTTTCTTCACTGTTCTTAGTAATCTCCCAGTGTTTGTTCCAATTGAGCAAGGGCTTTCTCTGTCTGTTCAGGATTGGTTGCTGAACCATGCCACTTGTAACTGCCAACCATAAAGTCAACACCAAAGCCCATTTTGGTATGCATCAATATCATTACAGGTTTTCCTTTTCCGCAATGTTCTTGTGCTTTTTTAACGGTTGCAATTACATCTTCAATATCATTGCCATTCTTTATTTCCAATACATCCCATCCAAAGGCTGTCCATTTGGCTTTCAGGTCGCCCATAGGCAATACATCGTCTGTTGTACCATCTATCTGTGCATTGTTAACGTCGATGGTAGAGATCAAGTTGTCGACTTTTTTTGCTGCTGCAAACATGGCAGCTTCCCAAATTTGCCCTTCCTGTAATTCTCCATCACCATGAAGGCTGTATACAAAATTTTTATCGTTATTCAGTTTTTTAGCAAGTGCTGCACCTATAGCAACCGACATTCCCTGGCCCAATGAACCCGATGCAATACGTACACCTGGTAAATGTTCTGCAGTAGCAGGATGGCCCTGTAACCTCGAATTTAATTTGCGGAATGTTGCCAATTCCTTTACCGGAAAAAAACCTTTGTGGGATAAAACACTATACCAAACCGGTGAAATATGTCCGTTGGAGAGGAAAAATATATCTTCCCCAATACCATCCATATTGAATTTTTCAGGGTTAAGTCGCAGTATCTCGAAGTAAAGGGCTACAAAATATTCAGTGCATCCCAATGACCCTCCCGGGTGACCCGATTGGACTGCGGAAGTCATACGGATAATATCTCGGCGTACCTGTGAGCACACCTTTTTAAGTTCGGCTGTTGATGGCATTTTTGGCTGTTTTTGATGAACGTTCAAATGTAAATTCTTTTCATCGGGGGTTTATTTGTTTGTTGAAAAGAATGGATGAATGTTGAAAACTATTTTGGCAGCTGCTAAATGTGTGAAAACAATAAGTGGCTATCAGAATTCCTGACTAATTTGTGATATCAGCCCGATGCGTCGGATTATCCGTTAACATTAAAAATATAGCATTACAATAAGCATATACGGAATTCACTCAAAAGGTAAGATTAGAAGGGTTAATTATTATATTTTTGCACGAAATCTAAAGAACTGTGAGTTTAAAATGTGGAATAGTAGGATTACCCAATGTTGGTAAGTCCACTTTGTTTAATTGCCTGTCGAATGCAAAGGCCCAGGCTGCGAATTTTCCTTTTTGCACTATTGAACCTAACATAGGTGTAATAACAGTGCCCGACGATAGGTTGCTGAAACTGGAAGACCTTGTAAAACCTCAGAAGGTAGTGCCTGCAACAGTTGATATTGTTGATATTGCCGGCCTTGTAAAAGGTGCCAGTAAAGGTGAAGGATTGGGTAACCAGTTCCTCGCCAACATCAGGGAAACCGACGCTATTATACACGTTTTACGTTGCTTTGACGATGCTAACGTAATTCACGTTGAAGGCTCTGTTAACCCAATCCGCGATAAGGAAATCATAGATATTGAGCTTCAACTGAAAGACTTTGAAACGATTGAAAAGGTTATGCAAAAGGCAGCCAAAGCTGCTAAAGTAGGCACTGATAAAGAAGCTAAAAAGGAATATGAGATACTAAGTATCTATTATAAATGTCTGTCGGAACAGAAATCGGCTCGTACGGTGGAGTTATCGGATGAAGATAAGGCTTACGTGAAAAACCTGCAGTTAATTACCATGAAGCCTGTGCTTTATGTTTGCAATGTTGATCAGACTTCGTTAAAAGGTAACAAGTACACTGATTTAGTTAAGGAAGCAGTAAAGAATGAAAATGCAGAAGTGCTTATCATTGATGCCGGCATTGAGTCGGAAATTGCCCAGTTAGAAAGCCCTGATGACCGCAAGGCATTCCTTGATGAAATGGGATTAGATGAGCCGGGTGTAAGCAAACTGATCAAAGCCGCATACAAACTTCTTAACCTGTCGACCTATTTTACAGCTGGTGTGCAGGAGGTAAGGGCTTGGACAATTTTAAAAGGCTCAAAGGCCCCGCAGGCAGCAGGTGTAATACATACCGACTTTGAAAAGGGCTTTATTAAAGCCGAGGTAATGAGTTATAATGATTTTGTAAGCCTGGGTTCTGAACAGGCCTGCCGCGATGCAGGTAAGCTTATGATACAAGGCAAAGAATATATTGTAAACGATGGCGATGTGATGCATTTCCGTTTCAATAACTGATAAAAAGTAAATATACCTCTCATGAAAAAAAATCGTGGTACTATTATAGCTGTAGTGGCTCTGCTGCTTATATCAGTGTATTTTCTCTTTTTTAAAAATAGCTTTAGTACTCTTGGTGCCAGGGACAACGAATTTGCAGTGCTTGATACTGCTGCTGTTACCAGAATTACCATGGCTGACAGGCAAAATCAGAGTGTTACACTTACGCGTGTAAGTGGTGCAGGGCAGTGGAAGGTAAACGATAAGTATTTTGTTCGGGAGGATGCAATTAACACATTACTCTATACCATGAAAATGGTTACCGTAAAAAACATTATTGACAAACGCGGCTGGGATAAAGTTGTTAAAGACCTGGCTTCCATAGCCATTAAGGTAGATATATATACCGGTGATAAAAAAGTAAAATCGTATTTTGTTGGTGGCCAAACAAACGACCACATGGGTACTTATATGCTTATGGTTAACCCGCGTAACGACCAGAATTATGACCAGCCCTATATAACATACATTCCCGGCTTCGATGGATTTCTCACTTCCCGCTTTTTTATTCAGGAAGATGGCTGGAGGGACAGGACCATTTTCCGTTATTACCCGAATGAGATCAAGTCAGTTAGTATCAAATATCCATTAGCAGACCACAGTTTTACCATAAGTGAGGTTGCCAGGAACAAATACACTATAGAGAACCCTCTTACTCACCAGGCATTGTCAAGGTTTGACACCACGGCCGTAAGGCAATATCTTACTTATTTCCAGTTTGTGTCGTGGGAAGTGGTAGTAAACCCTGAGAAAAAAGATTCGATTCTGGGCTCTACTCCAATAGCTATTATGGATGTACAGGATACCACCGGAAAGACTACTAATATCAGGTTCTTTAACAGGAAAGCTCCTGATAATGTGAATGTAAAATATGGCAAGGATTATACCTATGACCCGGACAGGCTTTATGCGCTCATCAATAACAAAGATTTTGTACTTGTTCAGTACTTCGTTTTTGGCAAGCTTTTGCAGGATCCCTCGTATTTTATCCATCAGGAAGGTATGAATGTTGAAAAAAAGTGAATAAATACTTATATATAGTGTAGTGGATTGATATAGCCTTTCTACATTTGTCACTCTTCGAATAAATAAATACTGAAAATGATGAAGTTTGTAGTATCGAGTAATACACTACTCAAGGAGTTGCAGGTTATCAGCGGTGTGCTGAATTCAAACAATGCGCTCCCTATTCTTGACGATTTCCTGTTCAAATTAAATAAAGGCGAACTCACCATATTTGCTTCTGACCTTGAAACTACCATTAAGACCAACCTTACTGTAGATTCTAAAGATTCAGGCGAGATTACGATACCGGCCAAGTTGCTTATAGAAATGTTAAAAAGCTTTGCTGATCAGCCACTTACATTTATAGTAGACACGACCAAGTTCTCAATAGAAATAAACTCAGAATCAGGTAAATACAAAATAGCTGGCCACGATGGAGAGGAATTCCCTAAGATGATTGCCGTTGAGGCCCCAACTAAAATAGAAGTTGATGCTGAAATGCTTATTGAGGCTATCAACAAAACCATTTTTGCAGTTGCCAACGACGATTTAAGGCCTGTAATGTCAGGTGTTTATTGCAATTTTTCGACTAAAGACATAACCTTTGTAGCTACCGATGCCCATAAACTGGTTAAGTATATTCGCCCGGTAACAGGTGTAACTGTTGAAAATGCTGTGATCATTGCTAAGAAACCAATGAACCTGCTTAAAAACATTTTAACGGTAAAAGATAGCAAGGTTGTAGTTGAATACAATAAAACCAATGCATCATTTACCATTGGCAATGTGCAATTGATTTGCAGGTTGATTGACGGTAAATATCCTAACTACGATGCAGTTATTCCGAAGGACAACCCTAACCAATTAGTGCTCGACAGGAATTCTTTCCTTAGTTCATTGAAGAGGGTATCTATTCTTTCAAATAAAACTACACACCAGGTAAGACTTAAGATTACTGGCAATGCCCTAACACTTACCAGTGAAGACCTGGATTATTCCAGCGAAGCAAATGAGCGTATCTCTTGCCAATATGTTGGCGATGATATGGAGATTGGATTCAACTCGAAATTTCTGCTTGATATGCTTCTGAACTTAGATTGTGAAGAAGTGAGGGTAGGTATGTCGAGCCCGAGCCGTGCGGGTGTAATTACACCTAATCCACAAAAAGAAGGCGAAGACATTTTAATGCTGGTTATGCCGGTTATGTTAAATAATTAATAAAATAAATTGTTAATAGGAAAGTCTCACCTGAAGGTGGGACTTTTTTATTGTATATCCAGCTTCACCGAAGACTCGTAGATCATTTGTGAATTGAATACTTTCAACAAATAAACTCCTTTAGCAAGCCCCTTACCATTGAACTGATATTGCTTATCGGTACACTCCATTGTTTTCAACTTCGTTCCAGCTAAATCATCTAATTCCAAATAGCGCTGTGCAGCATCTGTGAATAAAATGGTTGTGCTGGTAACAAACGGGTTTGGAATTACTTTTATATCATCTGCATTACTTGCATCCGATTCGCTTGCTCCAAATACGGGAGTCACTTTACGGATACTGTTATTATGCCAGTCAACAATATAAATATTTCCCGATGCATCGGCAGTAACTCCTACAGGGTTACGTAATTGCGCCAGTGTAGCGTTCCCTCCGTCTCCGGCATAGCCGGCAGTTCCGTTACCCGCAACAGTACTTATTATACCTGCGCTGTTTATCATGCGTATGCGCTTATTGTAAGAATCAGCAATGTAAAGGTTGCCTGAAGGATCGAAACTCAAAGCTTCGGGGTAGTATAATTTGGCAGCACTGGCAAGGCCTCCATCACCGCCATATCCGGATGTTGATCCTGCAATGGTTGTAATAATTCCTGTTTTGCTATTCACTTTTCTAACCCGGTTATTCCAAGTATCAGCTATAAAAATATTACCTGAATCATCCACTGCAGCGTAGTTCGATTTATTGAGTGTAGCAGCTGTCGCAAGGCCTCCGTCACCACTAAAGCCTTTTGTTCCGTTGCCTGCAACTGTAGTAATAGTACCTGTTGAAGCATCTACTTTTCGTATACGGCTGTTATAGCAATCGGCAATAAAAATATTGCCCGATTTATCTACGGCAATGCCACTGGGCCAATGTAGCTGAGCTGAAGTTGCAGGGCCACCATCACCACTGTAACCTCTTGTTCCATTACCAGCAACAGTTGAAATAATGCCCAAGGTATTTACTTTCCGGATGATGTTGTAGTAGTAATCGGCAATGTAAATATTGCCCGATTTATCTAATGTAATTGAATATGGTTCATCTATTTCTGCGGAAATTGCAGGTCCGTTATCACCTTTATAACCTGCAATTCCATTGCCTGCTATGGTCGTAATAGTCCCCGATGTATTTACCTTGCGGATGCGGTTATTGGAAAAATCTGCAATGTAAATATTGCCTGAAGCATCTACTGCAACGCTTGATGGTTGGTTTAATTTTGCAAAATTGGCAGAAATGCCATCTCCGTTATAACCGGCAGTACTATCTCCTGCAATAGTATTAATTATCTGCCCGTAAGAAAGCGAAGAGGTTATAAGAAGCACCAAAAAAGCAATTGTTACCTTTTTCATCACTATAAATTGATTAACTCAAATATACAAATTATATAACAGTCTAAAAAGGCAACCTCTATAATGGCAAAGCCCCCGGACTATGAAAACCGGGGGCTTAAAACCAACAAAAAAATTAATCCCTTACCTATTTTAACGGGAGTGCCTGAAATAAGTTTCAATTATTTTCAGTTGCTTTACTACTGTCAAAAACATCTGCTAAAGGTTTAGCGCCCCCAAAAGGAAATATGAGCTTGAAGCCTATGTTACGTCCCATATTATATATTCCCTGGATTGGTGATGTTACCTGTACCGGCGAAACCCCGTTATATGCCAAAAAGTACTGCGGGCGGCTGGTATGGTCATAATAAGCAAGATTGGTAAGGTTTGTAATATTAATATAAAACATGCAGATAGTGCGTGCTGTTTTAGGATTAACAAAGCTTGTACCAATGCCTGCATTAAATAAAGTATAGGCTAACGATGG
>JABCZW010000018.1 GCA_013289475.1 Bacteroidota bacterium | reverse complement strand
TTATGTTTTACTTTTTCTCAAACCAATGTTCAGGCACAAGTCAATACTGTGCCCGAAAAAACCATTAAGCAGAATAAAGGGCACTTTGTATTTGGTACTAACCTGGTGAATTACGGAGCCGGGGGCTCCACCTACAAATCGTATTCGGCAGGTAAAATTAACGACAGCAGTAAAAGCAGTTTCGAGAGTTTTGCTTTTTCGCTGAATATATGGGCAGGTTATTTTGTGTCGGACAGGGTATGTGTGGGCCTGAGTTTTAATAACAATACAGGTTCGGGTTATTTTTACAATGGTACATTTTATGGCTATGCATCCGAATTAGTGCTAGTGCCCAGCAATTTATTTTTCAGGTGGTATTTAACCCCTCACGATTCGGGAATAGTAGATTGTTATCTTGAGGGTTTAATAGGCAGCTCATATGTCAGCAGTAAAGCCGGTGCAGGTTCTGATGTGTCTTCTGAACCGCCGGTAAACCAATTTAACCTGAGCGGTAATGTAAATGTTGCATTTTCCTTTAATGTGTCAAAACACATTGCCGTTCCTTTAAAGTTTGGTTTCCTTGCTGCCTATTCTGAATCAAACAGCCCTGCTTTTAATGGCTCTCCATCGCAAAAGCAAGAAGCCTTTACTCCTGAACTTATAGCATCGCTTGGTTTGCAATACAGATTGTAAATTTATTTTGTTGTTAACCCCAAACCCCTAAAGGGGCTTTGAACAAGTATCGCTGTTAAATGCGTTTTTGTATTAAAGCCCCTTTAGGGGTTTGGGGTATTGTTTTACCACTTTATCCAAATATTAAGCCCATACCTTAATATAAATAAATTGTTAAGGGTATGCCCCAATAGGTTGTTATTGCTGCATTTTCAATTTCTTCTACATACCCTTGTTTGTTGAAAACCCTGTGTACAAGGACACATAGCATTGCTTTATAAGGGCATATATCTCCGGTAACTTTGTGGGAAGGTTTTCTGAATGTACACAACAGTATCTTAAAACTTGAAAGTTATGAGTGGAGGAGAGGAAATGAAAACAGATGAAATGGTACTGACTGATGAGCATAACCTTTTAAGCAGGGCAGCATCGCTGGTGTACTATGCTTACCATTACTTTTTAGAATGGTGTACCATGAACTGGTAAAGTGTTATATTGCTTCATCTTTAGCTCAAAAAAAATTTATGGCATACAAAGTAGGCGACAAAGCCACAGTGAAAAAGGTATTTACTACCGAAGAAGTGGAACTGTTTGCAGTTTTATCTACCGATAAGAACCCTGTGCACCTTGATGATGCATATAGCGCGAATACAATATTTAAAAAACGCATTGTACATGGCTTTTTGGTGGGTAGCTTAATATCTGCTGTGCTGGGTAATACCATGCCCGGTAATGGTACCATATACTTATCGCAAACAATGAATTTTAAAAGGCCCGTATATTTAAACGATGAAGTTACCTGCACCGTTGAAATAATGGAAATAATTGCCGAGAAGTCAATCTATAAGCTGAACACCAACTGCTACAATAGCCATAACGAAATTGTTATTGAAGGCAATGCGGTAATTAAGTGGATGGGAATAAAGACCAGTTAATCTCCTTTACTGAAAGAAGGCACTTCATAATTATCCTGCACCACAAGTTTATTATTCTCCAGGTATTTTCTCCAGGCTGTTGCATAATCAGAGCTGCCACCCCGGCCTGTTAAATAATGGTTGAATAGTTTCTCTTGCCCTAAAGTTGTATGAAATGTAAGCTCCAGTATGCGTGAGAGTGAAGGTAATTGCTCTCCGCCTGCACCATTGGTACTACCTACAAAGGCTGCTTTAACATCATCCCATTTTAACATACTGTAAATTTTTTGCAGGTCCAGTTCGCCATTGGGCTTTTTATAAATAATTCCGGCTTTATCAAGGTAATTGGCGTAAAGGTCTTTTTCGCTCATTTTGTAATAGTTGCTTATAAATTCATCAAGGGTTTCTTTTCTTTCATTGGGTAAAAGAAATCCCATGTCGTTAATAAGATATTCTTCCAGCATGCCTTCTTGTATAAACCCTTTGTTATATAACGTAAACAGGCTACCGAGGCTGTCGTAGGGCAGGGCTTCTATATCTACGCCTATTACATTCCTGTACTCTTTATATTTACCCGGGTCTATGGCACAAATGCGTGCAGTGAAGGATGGCAGGCTTTTGTTGTTTAATTCCATTATCACTGCGTCTGCATCAGCAATTTCATCATTGTATTCAAGCGTTTCCCTGTAAATTTCTAAGGTTTGAGTTATGTACTTCCTCCATGCTGTATCTTTAATCAAACTGTCGCCCCAAAGGCTATAATAGTCGGTATATTTCCCTAATAGCATGAAAGCTTTGCTTTTTTCTTTAAAATCCATATAGCCGCATTGGCGTTTTGCAAAGTGCATTACCCTGGCATCTTCCTGTGGCAATATATGTTCCATTATCCTCTCAAGTTCGTAGCTCTTATCCATTTTAACCTTATCGAAATAAGTAAGCTCAGCCGGGGAAATAAAATCACCCATTTTTGGGTGTATATCTTCATAATAATATGGCATCACCTTACTGAACATATATATAATGGCCGGCCTGTCGGCCGCGGTATAAAACTTCGATTTCCACAGCATATTCAGATCATTTGCATTTATGGTGTCTTTCCTGCGGGCAATGTCAAGCTTTTCGTGGTAGAGCATTCTTCCCCAATTGGCATGGTCTGCACTGTCAACTTTCCAAAGTTCGAGCCAATAGGGAGCCGTAAGCCGTTGCTTATATTCATCAGGTCCGTCAAAGGAGAAGTCATTTGCAGCCGATTCATCCATTCCCGCTTTTATATCTATAGGTATACCTTTTTTAGCAGCCGGAAACCAGAAATTGTAAAAAACAGATATAGCGTTTATTGCTACATCAGATACGGTAATATAATGCGTAACATGTGAACTTCCGCCACCCATGAAATCATAAGTAATAGATTCGGAACTGATGGCAAAGCTATCGTTCACCAGGCGCAGTAAAGGCCCTACCATGTTAGCTGAGGGATGGCTGGTGATGGCCCGGAATATCTTATTTATATCGTCGGCATTTTTTAAGGATAGTATTTTATCTGCCATTACGCTGTAATCGCTACCGGTTGTATCTATAATAACATTGTCTGCCAGGTCATAGCTGTAAGATTTAAGGTTATGTAAAAAGTCTTTCAGCGGAATTGTTCCTCCATGCCTGTTTAGTTCTTTATATTCACTATAGTCGAGTTCTACATACTTTCCATTTACCAGCCTTTTCAGCTGCCCTTTTATATCGTTGTCCTTCTCCCATGATATCATGTTGCTTAGTGTATCAACAAAGGTTTTGCTACTGGTTGAAAATTTAACCAGGTAATTATTACAAACCCCTATAATACCCATATTGCTAAGCAGGTAAGATTTTTTTAAATACAACCGCAGCTGTTGTTTATTATGTGTAACTTCAGTCCAATGCTTCGAATAAAATATATCTAATACTCTGGCAATGGAAACAGAAAGTGTATCAGGCAGGCCGAATGGTTGCCCTCTTCTGTCACAATACAATGTGCCCCAATATTCAATAGCGGTAACATCTTTCAATTTCATATGTTCAATAAGCTCGTTCTCGGCTTTATACCTTTTACTGAAGGGTATACTTGAGTTAAGCAGGTTTAAATATGCCTGTATAGTATCGGTGGGAGTGTAGCTGAAACCATTTTTGTTACAGTAGTCAGTTAACCTTGCCTGTTGCGGTAAGAACTGTTCCCAGAAAGAAGGAAGCACATCATTAGCCTCCAAGTCTTCCTCGATGTGCTTTTTTAATACATTATCTACTTTATCAGGGTTGCTTTGAGTTAGCTTGATGTAAGCTGTTAAAGCTATTTTTGGGTCTCCGTTTGTAAGTTGCTTTAATAAATCAGTGCATGACTGTGCATTGGTATATAAAGCAATTATAAAAAACATGAAAACGAGTAGTGTCCTTTTCATACTTTCAAATATACGAAAAAAAGCTTATTTTTTCACCATAGCAATATGGGGTATAAAATCCTCCATATATTCATCACCGGTAGCTACAAAGCCCAGTTCGGTATAAAATTTACGCAGGTAAGCTTGCCCGCTTATTTTAATAGGTGTATTGCCAAATAATGTGTTGGCCTGTTCTATGCTTTTGTGCATTAACAATTTTCCAAGGCCTTGTTTGCGCACCGATTGTAAAGTAACTACCCTGCCAATAGAACAGTAATCAGGATAAGCTATGCCCTTTGGCAAGAGGCGGGAATATGCTATAAGGTTATGGTTTGAATCGTGTATCATTAAATGCCAGCTGTCGAAATCTTTACCATCAGCATCCTGGTAAGGGCAGTTCTGCTCTACACTAAACACCTCTATGCGGAGTTTAATGATGTTGTAAAGCTCAGTGGTACTAAGCTCTTTAAAATGTTTGCAGGTTGTTGTGTTACTCATGCTTTTTCGCTGCTTTATCTTTTATCTTCTGTACAAATTCAGGTGTGGGTGCCTTGCCTAATTGCGTTGCCATGTTGGCGTACGTTACGGCGCTTTTATCATCGCCCACCGAATCGCATATAGTGGCAAGATTAAATGCTGCTACCTGCGATACTTCTTTTTTATTGAATTTTAAAGAGGTCTTAAAATCAACTATAGAAGCGTTTAGTTTTCCGGCACCAAATTCTGCCACACCTTTGTAAAAATAGTAATAAGGGTTGTTGGGGTTAACGAGCAGCAAGGCCTTGTACTGTTCTATTACCGGTAAATACTTTTGAGCCTGCACCATGGCAAAGCTTCTTTCGGAATATACCTTTTCGGCAGCCATGCTTTTGCTTATAGCCAAAAGATAATACCTGACCGTCTTTGCTGAGTCGCTATGGGCTGCTGCATCTAACGAACTATCTATAAAAGCCATATAGGGTCCGCCGCCATTATGATTAATATTACCCAGTGTATTAAATGAATTAGCAATAGTTATGTTTTGCGATGCAAGCTTGCCGTAGCTTTGCATGGCGTTATCGTGGTTAAGGGCCAGGGCTTGTTCGTAATCTTTTCTTGCATCAGCCGTATCTCCCGCCATCATTAAAGCCAGCGAACGGTCAACATAGGTAATGTATACATCATTCTGTTCCTTCAACGATCTTTGGTAAAATGCGAGTGCGTTTTTATAATCCTTGCGGTCACGGTAAACATTACCCATTACATCATATATCTTGGCATCGCCCGCATTTATCTGCGCCAGCACTCCAAAGTTTTCCATTGCTTTATCGGTATCCTTAACCTGGTCTAAATAATAATAGCCCAGCCATTTATATGATAGTAAAGCCCGGTAAGGGTATTTGCCAATGGCATCTTTATAAAGTGTTTCTGAATTGTGCCATACCTTGGTTCGCTGGTAACAACCATAAGCCAAAGCGCCCGAGAGAAACAATAGTATTGTGAGTGTAATAGTTTTAATAGTAGGGAAGCGCTTAATGAGTTCGTTAATAAAATAAGCCAGTGCAAAAAGTATGCCTATTGATGAAACGTATGAATACCTGTCGGCCATTATGGCTGCACCGCACGATATAAGTTGCAGCACAAAAATTACATTGGCAATAAAAAAGCCATAGGCGAAGGCAACTATAGTAAAATAACTGCGGTTAAACTTATATGCAATATAAAGCGGCAGTGCAACAATACCAATGGCTATAAAAGGTGCGGCATAATAAATACCCGGCAACGAACCATCTATATACCGGTAAGGGTAAGGGTAAAAGGTAGAGAGGAAGCTTGGGTTGATGAGCTTATACAAATACATATCGAATCCGTATGATGCATACATAATGCGTTCCATAATGGTCAGCTTGCTGAAATCGGCAATGGCACCGGTGCGGTTTTGGGTGTAATAGGCATAGCCGCCGAAGAACAGTGCTGCTAAAAAGAACAATGATTTTTGAGTGAGCAATTTCATTTCAATCTTTCGGCCATACAAATAATCTATTGCCAGCATGCTAAGCGGAAATACCACTGCCATTGGTTTTGACAAACATGAAAAAACAAATAAAATGAAGGTCAGGACGAACCATTTATCCTTAATTGATAATTGTGAATTGATAGTTGGAAGTGGGGTAGAGAGATATTTCAGGTATGTTAAGAGTCCTAAAAGGTAAAAGAAAGTATAGAGTACATCTTTACGTTCGGCTATCCATGAAACAGATTCGACATGCAGGGGATGCACGCCAAACCACAGCGCGACAAATGCTGCTATAAGGAATGATTCATTCTCTTTAAGCTTTATGTGTTTGCATAATTGCATTATTAAAAAGAATACCAGTGCCACATTGGCAACGTGTATAAGTATATTGGTAAGGTAATAGGTGGCAGGCGCTAATTTGGCAAACTGGTAGTTAATACCCAGCGATAGCATACAAAACGGGTGGTAGTTGTTCTTGGTAATATCTTCGGTAAAGATGGTTTTTAGGTTAGCGGTGTTAAGTGTGCGTATAACGGTGTCGTTGGTTACATACACGTCATCGTCCCAGTTGGTAAACTGGTTATGCAGGGTATAATTGAAACATATGAACGTAAGCAGGCATATAGCGCCAAGCACCCAATATTTATATTTAAGCAAGATGCTTTCTTCAGGCATGGTCGGTCAGGTTCTTTCGGTATGGCGAAGGTAATTAAAAGCTTGTTTATGCGTATATTTGGTATACCAACTCATACTCATGACTAAGAAAACCATTCTGCTTTCTGTGTTTCTGCTTAGCAGTTGTTTGCTATATGCCCAGTTTGAGTTTGAATATGGTAAAGAAGCAAAATCAATTGTTTTAAAACAGCAGAAGGCTAAGCGGTATCACGAGATCGATATAATCATTAAGGGAAAGTCTTTTCATTTTACATCGTTCCCAACTTTAGATGATTACAATCATTTTAGCAATGATTTGAAATACACTTTTACCAATGACTCTGTTTTAACATTGAAGTACAGCGAATATTATAACTATAATTCTCCCCGTCGGGAAAAGGGTGTATATACTTATATCAGGCGTAACGAAGAATACTATGAGTGTGGTCTGGATAATAAGTCTGTTATTGATGAAATCGGTTTGCGTAAAGCAGTTAAAGATTCAGCTGGCTATGAGGTTTCCCGCAGTGTTTTTTATGTGTATGATGGGGAGATTGCCCGTAAAGATTCTAGTATTGAATATGAAAGAAGCAAATATGATGAACAACACAGACTTATTGAGAAATATTCATTTTATCATCCTGCAGTTTACACCAGCCCAACTAATAACAACAAAAGAGAAACATGGGAATATACAGGCAATTTGGTAAAGCATAAAGTGTACGAAATATATGGGAAGGAAGAAACATTTGAATCGGAGGATTATACCCGTAGCTATTGGAACAAGGACAGTACAGTAAACACAACCTCGTTTGTAAACATTCACCAGAAATTTGATACATGGAGGGTTGATACATTAACAACCCATGTTTATTATACCTATAACAAAGAAGGAAACGTTACTCATATACATACTGTATCATTCGACAGCTGGTTTAAGGTTACACAAGTAGATATGGAAATGGAGGTTGCCTATAAAAAGGAAAAGGGTTTATGATGCATAGAAAAGCTATACCAATTATTGTTTTCCTATTTTGCACTTATTCAATGTATGCGCAATTAGACATTTTGCGTCTCGATGAAGACGAGAAAATTACAGACATAATAATACTGAAGCAAAAGAACCCGCAGCACTACAAAAAAATTATAATAGAAAAGTACAGTAATTGGTACACACCGAATTTTTTACCATACACTAAGGATCTAAATACCCGTCGGGAAATCCTTAAGTATTTATATATAAATGATTCTACCTATAGTTCTAAAGACAGGATAAAGGATAGATGGTGGTCTCCGTTCACTTATAGTTTCAATTGTTATTATCGTATTCGTAACTATAATTTAATTAATTACATGGATTCTGACAGGGAAAGTTTTTATGAAAACTATATTTATCGTGATTCGAAAGCCCATCATTACAGAACAAAAGATTCTGCCGGGTATAAGGTTACCCGAATTGGCAATTATGAATACGGAACGGGAGAGAATGGGCCTTTGCTTGATTCGAGTATTACATACAGGCGCGATAAGCTTGATGAGCAAAAGAGGCTGGTTGAAAGAACTGAACTTTATTACCGGGTTGAAGATTCCGGGTACGATAAATTGGAAACATGGCAATATACTGATGGTATGGTGAAACATATAATGTATAGACTGTATGGAAGCAATAAGGCACTGGTATCTGTCGATTATACACGCGTAACCTGGAATGCGGACAGTACCTTAAAGACCACGAAGTATGTAAAGATCCATCACAGGCTAGATACAGCGTATACTAATGTTTCAGTAACATTAAAAAACTATGTTAATAATCCTGACTGGGTTGGTTCAGATAAGTATGAAAAACTCGACACTTCTGCTGAAAGAATAAAAATTGGAAAACAGTGGAACACCGATACGCTAACGGAGAGAATTTACTTTACCTATAATAAGGACAAGTATATTACCCGTTTGAGAAGAGTATTGTTTGATAGCTGGTTTAAGCTTAGGGAAGAAGATGAAGATATGGATGTAAAGTATAAAAAAGAGTAAGTATATTTGATGAGATGATAAATACTACAGGAGTTAAGAAATATTTACTCGTATTGCTTTGCTTGGTTTGCTTTGCTGCTTTTGGGCAGAAGGATACAGCAAAGCATGTTTTCTTTAGTGATGGTGGAAAACGGAGCGAAACCAATATATTGATTATTGACGGGCATAGAATAAATATGGATTCTGTTAATATGGTGCTTAAGCGCGATTCATTAATGGGCATAAATATTCTTGATACAGCTATAATGAGGCAATTAGCTGCAATAAGGGAACCGGGTGATCCTTCCTTTTCTCTTACGAATCAACTCACTATAAAACTTAACCCCGGACTGCTTATTAGCGAACAAGGTCTCAGTATACAATATAACCTGACTTACAACTTTGGTATATTATTGGGTGGTGGATATAACGAAGATAACAGCGGCAATGCCGGGTTTCACACCTACGATGGATCGGGGTACACTATACGGGCTGGTATATTGCAATACTTAGATCCTGCTCAGAAATGGTATTTCTCCTTCCAGGGCTTTTACCGCTATTATGGTAATTTAAATGCAGTGGCGCAAGATGCACAGGGCTTTACACAGGGTATAGACGACCAGGTTATTAACCCGCTGCGCCAAAATCTGAATAATGTTACTGCCGGAGATGGAGATAAAGTAGATGTATACCATGCTAAAGCAAGAATTATTTGTTTTGATGCCGTGTGGGGATACCAATTACGCAAAAGACACTTTGTGCTTGATGTATTTGGCGGGTTTGGTTCGCGTGAAAAAAATATAAGGCTTAAAGAGGTTGGTTATTACGTTAATGCCATTGGCAATGTGGGGCCTATGATATCGTATAGCAGCGTGCAAAAGAAAACAATCGACGATACTTATTTGGATGTGAAGCTGGGATTTACGCTGGGATATAGGTTTTATTAGTGTAAATGGTGAATGAAAATGAAACCACTCATATATTTAATTGCCATTGGGTTATTTGGTGCCTGCAATAATGTGGGAAATCAACATGAAGTATTTAGACTACCTGCTATAACAGCACCTACAACAAAAGATAAGCCTATATATTTCCCTTTTAAGTATTTGACTTCAAGTGACCCGGTTTTTCTGGCGAAATTTAAAGCAACAACCGATACTGTTAATATGGTTGATATGATTGAACGAATGCCGCCTGAAAGGCTGTATCTTAATGACTATTTGTGGCAGGAGAATTGGGAACAACAGGTAAAGGATAGTATAAAAAGTGATGGATTTAGTCTTTATGTTGATTACGCCTATTCAGTGCCATACAGCCGATGGGGGAATGGCCATTTTTATTATTACCCTGTTTATATAGTAAACCAAACAGCATCAACCCAATTGTTTAATGGCAGGCTCGATCATGCTTTTGGTACCCAGGAGGCGCTTGATAGCAATGGAAAATGGAGGCCCATAGAATTTAAAACGGCTTTTTCAGATGCTAATTCGTTTGGGTTAAAGGTGCATCCGGGTGAGTTTGTAATGTGCCTGTTTACAAAGTACAAAGGTAATTATGTAACCAGGATGAGAGTCAGGCTCCTTATTGGCGGACATCTTTATATATCTAAATCTTTCCCCGGAGAAATTAATTATTCGCAGTTCCATTTCGAGGATTATAACCCCAATTCTAAAATGGATGAATGGTATAAAAGTTATTATTATTACGGCACCTCACCTTTAGATATAGATAATAAGAAATAGAACAAAGATTGAAATGAAAGAGAATAGGGTATATTTTTGTTGTTGGCTATAATAAGGAAAGGTAACATTGGAATACCCTACAGGCTTACTGGTTAAATACGTAACAATAACTATAACATACTTGCGTTAGTAGAAAAGCAAAACCTTACCACCATGAAGCTAGTACTTACTACTGCACTGCTATTATTTACTTTTTCTTTTTTAAATGCCCAAATTATTACTACCGTAGCCGGTACCGATACTTCAGCATATTCGGGCGACGAGGGCCAGGCAACACTTGCTGCCATAAGCGGCCCTTATGATATTGTGGCAGACGATTCCGGGAATGTGTATTTTACTGACGAGAACAACCAAAGGGTACGAAAAATTGATACAGCCGGTATTATTACTACCTATGCAGGTAACGGAGTAAAAGGATATAATGGTGACAACATACCGGCTACTTCGGCTGAACTTAACGATCCTGCAGGCCTCGCTATCGACCGTTATGGAAATTTGTATGTAGCCGATTATTATAATGACCGCATCCGGAAAATAAGTACCTCGGGTATTATTACTACCGTTGCAGGTAATGGGAACGGTGGGTACAGCGGTGACGGAGGGCCTGCCACTAATGCCTGGTTTAATACACCCGCCGGAGTTGCAGTTGATAGTTCGGGTAATATTTACATAACAGACTCATGGAATTTTAGAGTGCGTAAAGTTGATACATCCGGCATAATAAATACTATTGCAGGTAATGGAACATCAGGGTTTTCCGGCGACGGCGGCCCTGCATCTGTTGCAGAATTGGCATTACCTATGGGTATAGTAATAGATGATAGCGGAAACATATATATAGCAGATCAGTATAATCAGCGCGTTCGTAAAATATCTAAATCGGGTGCTATTAATACATTTGCCGGAACAGGTACTGCCGGTATTACAGGTAATGGAGGGCAGGCTACCGGTGCCCAATTGAATTACCCTATTGGATTAGCATTAGATGATTCGGGGAATGTTTATATAGTTGATGAGTTTAATAGCTGCATACGCAAAGTAAGCGCCTCAGGTGTAATAAACAGTTTTGCCGGTAACACTATCCGGGGTTTTGCAGGCGATTGGGGCCCGGCAACAAAAGCAGAACTGAATTGGCCCACCGGTGTTGGGACTGATAAAAAAGGAAATGTTTTCATAGCCGATGGAACCAATAACCGTATACGTAAAGTAGACGGGGCGGACATTATTACTACCCTGGCAGGCGGTGGTGGTGGCAATGCAGGGTATAGCGGCGATGGGGGCGCTGCTACAAGTGCTGAACTTAATCACCCCGCCGATGTGGCTATAGATGCAGCGGGTAATATTTATATAGCTGACCAGCAAAATAACAGGATAAGGAAAGTAAATACATCGAATGTAATTTCAACTTTTGCGGGCCGCGGTACAGCAGGTTCTGCAGGAGATGGAGGCCCGGCAACAAATGCCTATCTCAGGAAACCTGCCGGTGTGGCAGTGGATGATTCCGGGAATGTATACATAGCCGATACTTATAATATGCGGGTACGCAAAGTAAATAAGGCAGGTATTATAACTACCCTTGCCGGTAATGGTGCTGGTGGGTACGGCGGAGACGGAGGGCCTGCAACAAAAGCTGAGCTTTTTGGCCCGCAGGGTGTGGCGGCAGATGACTCGGGCAATGTTTATATAGCGGACCAGGGGAATCATTGCATACGTAAAGTAAATGCAAAGGGAATTATAACTACCGTTGCGGGTACCCCGGGTGTTTTTGGTTATGGGGGCGACGGAGGCCCTGCAGTTAATGCCGAGTTTTATAACCCTTTTGGCATAGCCATTTATGATTCGGGTTATGTAGCCGACACTTACAACAATTGCATTCGCAAAATAAATGCTTCGGGCATTATTACCACATTTGCAGGCGATAACCTTGGTGGCGGATATTCAGGTGATGGAGCTATGGCAACAGCGGCCCAGTTAAACATGCCTACAGGGATGGTGCAGGATAAATATGGCAATGTTTATATTGCCGATATGGGTAACAGCCGTATACGTATGGTAGATAAGGCAGGTGTTATTACTACTTATGCAGGTAAAGGCACCAATGGCTATAATGGCGATGGCTTTTATGCTTCTTTGGCAGAGCTTTACTATCCATCGGGGCTTGCCCTTGATGCAAACAATAATCTATACATAGCCGATATGTATAATAACCGTATTCGCAAAGTATCTGCCCCGCTTGGCATAAATGAAATAAGTAATGCCGGAGAGATAAGTACATACCCGCAGCCATGCAATGGAAACTTTAGTGTTAAAATTAGAGGTAACGAAACGGAGATTAAAAATATAGAGGTGTATGATATGTTGGGAGAAAAGCTCTATTCGCAAATTGTAAACTCTGTTCAGAGTATTTTTAACCTTGATATTAATCTCAATAACGGTATGTATATATTGCAGGTAGAAACAAGCAAGGGCATAATTAATAGGCGCATTGAAGTGATTAAATGAAAAAGAAAAAAGCTCCCGTTGAAAAGTGGTATGTGTATATGTTGGAGTGTGCCGATGGCAGCATATATACAGGTATAACCAATGATGTAAAAGAGCGAGTAGCAAAACATAATTCAGGTAAAGGAGCCAAGTACACCAAAGCAAGAAGGCCGGTGGTGTTAAAAGCCAAGTGGAAGCATAAAGATAAATCGGAGGCAGCAAAAGCGGAATATGCTTTTAAGCAATTGACGAGAGAGGAGAAGCTACTATCAATTACGATTTACGAATTAAAAATTACGAATAAAAAGCCAGGCAAGAAGAAAAGATGAATTAAAAAATCAAAAGTTTCCATCATTCCTAATTCCTAATTCTCCGATTCCTAATTTGTAGAATCTTTCTTAAACTCATAGGGCAGATAATCGATGCCGCCGTTTACCGATATTACCACCGACTGCACCTTGCCATCTACAACAATAAAGGGAGTTTCTTTAACGCCCCAGGCAACAGGGTTGTAATTGCAGACGAACTTGTTTTCGCCCAATGGTTCGAGGTTGCCTGTAAGGTGCGGATGGTGCGAGAAATGGATGACAAGTTTTCCTTTTTCTTCTTTTATTTCAATGTTGCCGTAAATTTCGTTGGTGTATTTGCCAGTGTAGGTTTTCAGATCTAATGCAGGCTTTGGTTTCTTGGCTGCTGTTGCCCACATGGCATGTGTAACAGAATCATCTTCTGCTGTGCCCTTTGCAGATTTGTTATAATATATGGCGCTCAGGTTGCGGTAAGGCACATTAAATGCATCATCGAGCAGTTGCATTTGCAGGGCATCCATAAACGCGTTGGCATCGGTATTGGTAAGAATGGTAAAGCCATATTTCTCTTCGGGCACAAGGGTGGTGTTGGTAACAAAACCATTGGCACCGCCATCGTGTGAAATTATTTTGCGCCCAACGTAGTCTTCCATAAACCAACCCAGCCCATAAGTGCGGAAGTGTGTAGAGGGGAACAGCGGGTTTGCCACATCACCCACAATAGTAGTTGAAGTGCGTGTTCTTTTTAATACATCAAATGGTATAACCTGTTTACCTTCAAACTTTCCGCTGTCTAACTGCATAAGTATCCAGTTCGAAATATCTTTTACGCAGGAATTGAGTCCGCCGCAGGGGGCTATATTATCAATGCTGTCGTATTTTAAAACCACCAGCTTGCCATCGAAAATGGTGTACGGTTTTGCCGCATTATTGTCGGTTACAATATCTGTATTGCGTGTGGTGGTGCGTGTCATTTGTAAAGGCAGAAAGATGTTGTACTTCAAAAAAACTTCCCAGGTAGTATCGGTAACGGCATGTATAACTTCGCCCGCGGTAACAAAGCCCATATTGGTATAACCAAAGTTGGTGCGGAAGCCATACATAGGCTTTACATGGCGCATGTTCATTATCAGGTCGGTGCGGCTAAGGTTACAGTCCCAATTCAAAAAATCGCTCTGGAAGGTAAAGAAACCGATGCGGTGACTCAACAAATCTTTAACCGTTACATCGCGCGAGGAGAGACTGTCTTTGAGCCTGAAGTAGGGCAGGTACCTGGTGACCTTCTCATTGAGTGATAAACGTTTTTCTTTATCGAGCAGGGCAACGGCTGTGGCTGTATATGCTTTGGTGTTCGATGCAATCATAAACAAGGTGTTCTCATCAACCTTATCGGGCTTGCCGACTTCACGAACACCGAACCCTTTTTGGTAAATAACCTTACCATCTTTAACTATAGAAATTGCAACACCGGGTATGTTCCAGCGTTTCATTTCGCGGGTAATGTAAATGTCGAGGCTATCGGTAATAAATTTCGACTGCCCGAATATAGAGTGGGGGAGCACAAGAATAATAATTGCGGAAAATAGCAGAGCCTGTTTGAGTTTGTTCATGATAGATTTATAAGGTAAAGCAAAGGTAAAAAGTTTGCCCTTTCTCTTATCTCTCCCTTGAGGGAGAGGCGTTACTGTTTTCTATATGGGTTATTGTTGCTTTATTAATTCTGTCACGCTCTGTCATTGCGAGGCACGAAGCAATCTTACCAAACTGGTTCTGATGTTAAATAGCAACCCTTCCTGCCCTCGTAAATCACTTTAGTGGTAATGGCATCAACTTTAATAACATTAACCTTATAATCATACTTCCGGAAAATATCATGCTTTTTTCTAACTACTGTTTTATCATTTACCCCCTGTTCAATATTATAAATATATCTTCCCAATGTTGTATCATATTCCAGGTAATTACTTTGAATTGGTAAAATAAAGCCATTCTTATACCTTTTAACGCTATCTTCCATTTTGCTCCATTCTTTAAGCTGCCAGAGGGTTTTAATATTTACCTTATTGAAATAAGGCGGAGTTTCCTTCACATGGTATAATGAATCAAGTACAAAGCTTGTGAAATAGCTTATTCCAGGTTTAATTCTTATTATTAAATATATTTCATACCTCAAGCCTTCAGTTTTAAATTTTTTTTCCTCCAATGCAAGCTCCTTTTTTGACTCTTCATCCCAGGAGCTGTTTGAAAATGAAACATATTCCCTGCACTGACAACGCATGTGGCAAGTATCTAATTTTACATTCCAGTGTGAATTGCAATAACAAAATACACTTGATTTTATAGCTTTAAAGCGCGCGTCAGCGGTATCAACTCCTTTAACCTGCCCTTCAAATCCATATTCACTCCATCTGCAATATTCAATAATTTCATCGTTTATACTCTGAGCAATTGTGTATGCGGAATATAACGTGAAAAACAAAGATATAATTAGCCCTTTACTCATTATCAAATTACCGTATCGCCAAATCATCAAATTATCTTACTTCCCTGTACTCCTTCCGTAAGTATATAGCTTGCCGTTTTGGGCAATAGCAAGCCAGCTCACCATTTTCTCGGCACCGCTGCGGCAGAGTATAGGAGTATCGAACGATATTTTCTCGCCTTCTTTAACCGCAGCAAGGGTTGGTATAATACTATCCTTTAAAAGTTTCTTTACTGACTCGCCCCGCAGTTGCGATAGTTCGTAACCCAATGATATTTTAAACTCGGGGTTAACCTCATCAAATACCATAGTGTTTATGTCAATTACGCACATAAGCTCAATAGAGTAATTGACAAGCATTACGAGGTTCTCCATGCGCTTGTTCTTTTCTTCAAGGTCCTTTTTTGCCTGGCTGAACGATTTGTGTGCGTTCGATACATCTTGCTTAACCATTAACAGGTATACCGATGTTAAGAAAAGCACAAACAATATTATTACAAAAAGAAAAAACGTGCGGTATTTCTCGGGCACTATATTGCTTACCGGAATATTAAAATAAGCTGCATTGTATACAGCTATTACAGATACAAAGCATATAACAAACCACAACTTGCCCTGCTTGCGGCTGGTGTAAAAAGCAAACCACGATAAAGTTATAAGTATTAACACTATTGGGCTTAAAATACCGCCCGATACCAGCACAAGCGCCATTAATTCGGCAAAAGTTAAGGTTATTAAAACAATGTAAGTGATGTATGCTTTTTTATGGATTGACAGCAGCAGGATGTTTACAAGCACGGCTGCATCGTAAGGCAGCATTATCATGGGCAGCGTTTGCTTAATGCCAAAGGCGGTATATACCATAACAAACAGCAGCGATATAAAGCCTACAATAATATAGCTTGTAATACGCAGTACTGCTATTTGCTGGTCGACTAACTTTTGGAATACGGGGTTCTCCATGATAAGCGATTAGTTATAAAAGCTAAATATAGGCATAATCAGTTATGAATTATAAATTATGAGTTATGAATTGAGATACTATTATACGTAGGATACAAGGTTTTGGCACAGCCCTTTGCATCTATGTGTCATTTATCTATCAGCTTTACATTTCACCTCACGTGCCGTTGCTTTGTGCAAATTACTTAGTCTTTCTTTTTGTTGTATAATGCCTCATTACTTTACGTATGTTCTTAGCCTGTTGTTTATCACCAGCCAGCATTACCCATTTAATTTTCTTTAAAGCTTTTATCTCCTCCACATCAGCTTCACCTGTGCTTTCGTCGTATAAATTAATTTGGTAGGTTACATAATAGCTTTTACTGCTGGCGCACGAATAGGTGGGGCCGTAAGGGTAGTAAAGCATATTAATAACAGTATCATTCTCCACACCCATATCGAACAGGCATTGCTGGCAACCGCCCACAGTAATGGTTGCCCGGATAAATAAAGTCGAGTCGTGAAGGTAGGCAGTATCTATACGCGGTTCACCTCCTCCGGGATCATCCATCGTATCGGCATCAAAAAAAAGCGACTTCAGGTAAAGCCCATGCTCCTGTGCATCGAACTGGCCTGGTGTGCCCGGTAATATCATTGAGCCGTGTAATAATATTTCTTCGTAAGGGTTATTGGCAAGTATTGTTTCCGTTCTGTTACCCTCAAGTTCTCCGTATTGTATGGTAACTGTATCTTGCTGCCCCAATGCTGCCAATGCAAAAAGAGGAGATAGTAATAGCAAGGTAAATTTTGTTTTTGCCTTCATGTTTAACTTATGGTTACTCATCATAATATTCTACCTGGCGTTCAGTAAGCCCTATGAGTTTGCCGTTTAAAAAGGTTTTTGATTTTAGCCAGTTGCCATACTTGTCGAAGTCTCCGTACTCCATGGTATATTTCTCAGTTAACCTGTTTGTTGAATATCTTGCCGATTCTATTTCATTACCATGTTCGTCATACGTATAGAGGTATTTAAAATAGAGCTTACCTTCTCCGTATGATGTTTGTGCCTCAACAGGCAGGTTCCTTTCATCGTGAATAAAGGTCTGTATTAACTCTAAAATGCCTTTTCTGTTATAGAATGTCTTTTTAATTACGTTTCCGCGGTTATCGAAACTGTAAACTTGTTTTGTAACCACATCTCCTTTAGGGTGGTGTGATATTATGTCGTATGTGGCGCTTTCGGCTTCGTGTATGGCTTTCATTTCGTAGGCGGGATGTTCGCCATTGGTAAGCGCTTTTATTTCAGCGGTGCCTTTATCTAGGTTATAGGTAATAATTATGCTAAGGGTTAGTTTATCGTTTATTCCATATTCGCATTGTTCAACCAGGTATCCGGCCTCATTAAGTTTCCTGGCTACTTTTTTATCAAGCGAGCCTTTTTCACGTTTCCCAAAACCAAAAAAACTGCGCGCATTGAAATGCGAATCGGTATATCCCCTTAACTTGCCCTTCAGGCGTTCAGATTCTAAATGATTTTTTATCATTCCTCTTTATGTCTTGATAGTTTACGGTAGCCTTTGCTGTTCAATAATTTTCTGGTAAACCGCTTGCACATCGTCAATAAGTTCGAGCATGGATGGCGCCAGCGTTTGCCTGCTGCCAAACCTGCCTGTGCCCTGCATCATTGAATAACCGGGTATCATGGGGCCCAGCATTATAGTACCCACACCATTATTGTTGGTAGTAAAAGTAATATCGGTAAGGTTTTTAATGGTTAACGATTTAATGGCACTGCTGTTAACCCCCGACTTAATAATAATGCGGTCGTTGGTAATGCCATAAATGGTGCTGGCCCTGTTGCGGGCATCGGCAAAAAAGCGGCCCACTGTTATGTGCAGGCCCACCAAAACAAAAGGTATGCCAAATAATTTAAAGAAAAAGGGTGTGTTTGATGTTATGGCATTGTATTCCCAAAAAATAGCAAAGCCGCACCACATAAGGCTAAAGGGTATGTCTACCATATCAGAACCGCGAAAAACTATTCCCCGCTTTGGCCTGCCGGTCCATAAAAGCTTTTCATCCGGGCCCAAAACCGGCTGTAATTCATTTTCAATGTCATAATCTACCATAACTATTTATTTTTATTGTTTTGCTTCCCAAAGTTTTCGAAAATATGCAGTGTCTCCAAACAGGTAACCATAATCCGAGCGTTCTTTAATTGCCTGCCCGTTTGCACGGAAGCTTCTTACTGTATTATCTTTTAAATGAACTGTTATAAGATAATGAGTTATAAAAATACATGAGCCTTCACCTGGTGCACTATTCCACTTATCAATAAATTCTTTCTCTTGTTGTCCTGATAATATGTGCGTCGAATCTTTTGATTTGGAAATCTCAATACGGGAAACATTAGCAATGTCTATATCTTTTTTGTCGTTATTGAAAAAAGATGTGCAACTACTTAAGAAGAGTATAATCAGTGAGAGTATTGTATATTTCATTATCGTACAGGATAATTCTTGTCAAACTTTGAATTTTTAAAGGCATCCACCATTATCTTTTTATCATCGTCGTTGTTGTAGTTAATATTAGCGCCAAAGTCGTAACCATTAATTAACCTGCTATACATTATTTCATGCATAATTATATCTCCATCGGGGTCATGAATATCTGCAGTAAATTTGTTGAACTCAATTCCCTGTATGGTTTCTTTACCCGATGCCGTATCGGCTTTTATACCCTGCGCCGTAAAGGTTTCATAAACCAATGCATATAAAGCTTTATTCTGTTGTTCATAATCACCTGCCGAATCTTCTTTAAACGGCTGTGCTGTGGAAGAGAACATGTTAAACTGGTTCTTCTGAAAGCTGATCAAATGTTTCAGGTCTTTGGTGTCAACATCTCCGCTAAATGTTTTTGCAATAGCCTCCTTTCCCTTCGTGTCCAGTTCATCCAGTTTGTCTTTGGTGGTTACATCCCAGCCATCGGGTATATTAATTGTCCAGTCCACTTCGGGACAATGGTATGTGCTACCTTTCACCGTCCCTTCATCGACTTGCTTGTTGGGGTCGGGGTGGCTGCAAGCGGTTAAAAGGGTTGTGGTAAGAATGAGGCTAAATAAATATTTCATTAGTACGTTTGTTGTTTATTATCAAATGTTGAGTTCCTAAATGCATCGAGCATTACTTGTTTTGTACTGTCATTTTTGTAATAAATGATTACCTGGAAATCATATCCATTTAAGAGTTTGGAATATATTATTTCACTCAAATCTGGCATATCTTCTTTATTATAACGGGTAATAGTAAATCTCTCAAATTCTAATCCTCTAACTGTTTCCTTGCCCGAGCTGGTATCAGCTTTAATATTATAGTATGATATAGCTTTGCAAATTATTTCATTCCCTTTTTTTCTTCTCTTCTCGTATTCTCCTGTATAGTCTTCTTTGAAAGGTTCTATTGAAGAGATGAAAAAATTTAATCCATCTTTTCTAAAACTGATCAGCGACTGGATTGGCCCTTTTTCGATGTTTGTTTTGGTAGATTTATTAATTGTATCTATTCCTCGTTGGTTTAAACCTTCTATTGAATCTTTTGAGATAATCTTCCATGTATTTGGAATATGAATGGTCCATCCAATTTTAGGGCAATAATAAACGCCATTTGTTATAGCCCCGGTGTCAACTTTCTTATCGGGGTCAGGTTGTTCGCACGCTACCCAAAGTATTAATGCAAGGGCTATTACAAATATATTTTTCATTCTTTCGGTGTTTTTCCGGTTTTAGCCATCATTGCCAGGTTAAGAACAAAATTAGTTATTGCCCAGCCAAAAATTATTAAAATAAATAAAATAACATAGTATATCCAGAAATCACTTCTGTGAAAGAAAAGCCGAAAGGCTAAAAACGGGAATGTGGCAGGCATGGTCAGCCATTTCAACAATGCAAAATCAACAACCTCATTAACAAATATGGCAGGCAAAATAAAATATGCCATTGATATAAGAAGGCTGATAATGCTGTATTTACCTTTAAATATTTTCTTCATAAGTGGTATCTAAGGCATCTATGATGCTTATAAATCCTCAAAAATAAACTCCGATTTATAATCAACATTGAACGATTGTAATAACTGCTGGTACTCTTCGCGGAAGGTTTGTTTGTGGTGATGCATATCCTGGTTCTTAATATAGGCTTCAATGGTATCTAATTGCCATGGACTGTATGAGAATGCACCATAGCCAGCCTGCCATTCAAACTTACCCGTAACCCAGTTTTTGCCATTAATAAAATTTGTTGAGCCTGTTTTTATTTCTGTAATAAGGTCACTCAGGGCTTTGTTGGGCTGCAGGCCAACGAGTATATGTAAATGATCGGGCATGCCGTTTATGGCAATAAGCTTTTGTTTGCCGTCTACAATTATGCCTGCAATATTCTGGTAAAGTTCAATCTTCCAGCGCGGAGAAATTGAATTCTCTTTGCCTTTAACCGCAAAAACAATGTGCACATAAATTTGAGCGTAGGTATCTGCCATTTGGTTGTTTTGTACTTATCAAATATATCAAAAGAGGCTAAGTATCTCCCAGTTATTGCGATATTTTTCTGCAAAAGCCTTATCGTTTGTGTATGGTTTGAAATTTCGAACACTATTGTCTTTATGTTCTTTGCCATCACGACCAGTTATAGAAAGCCATGTTTTATGCTTTTTCTCAGAAAAGTTGGCGAAAATATTATTTGGGATTATATAGTATTCCGGCAGTGCCTTCGGGTCATGCAAATCAACAAAAACATAGAAGTGATTTTTAATCTCCGAAGGTATGTCTATCTTACTGTTTAACTTCCATCCTTGTTTATTACGCTCTGCCTTTGTCTTAACCTGTAAATTGGCAGACATTCCATTTTTCAAGCTTGTTGCGATAACATCAATTTGGGGCGTGTTCTTTATTGTCAGTGTAGCAATAATGTTCCTCCTGGAAAGCTCAGCAGCAACAAAAAACTCACCAGAAGCTCCTGTAATATTGTAATCATGTTTTTCCGTAGTAGTCATAATAAATGAATTGTATGTGGTTTTTCTAATTAATTATATCGAATATATCAATTTTTTTTGATTCATTTTTAATGCCATATTTTTCACTTTTAACTTTTCACTTTTCACTCAAAAACAACCTAAAAATAACCTAGTGCTAAGCTATAGGTTTCGCGTAGGTTTTTTATTGTTGATTATCAACAGCTCCGGCGGATTGAAAAATCGAAAAATCCGCTTTATTCTCTCTTTCTTTTAATAAGAGGATAGTAAGAAAGGGGGTATGGGGGAGAGATGAAAGGAGAAATGCTTTTCTTTCTCTCTTTGTTTTGCCGCTGGCAAAAAGTGAAAAGTGGATAGTGAAAAGTGAACAGTTTTGGAATCTATTTTTTTAAGGATGCTTTTTGGGTTGTTGAAAACTAAATGCGTTTAAAATTACAACTAATAAACAAAATGTTTATTTTTGCAGTTGAAATTGATTCAGCCACTCAATCCAATAAAAATAAATTCATGAGATTCCTCACTTCGTTCGGAATGACAGCTTGGTTAAATGTTTTGTGGGAAAAGGGGGCGGGCTTTGCCCGCACCCTTTTCCTCATATACCCGCTATGCCTGTCATTCCGAGTGAAATGAAATGCAACGAGGAATCTAATCCACTAACCACTACCAAATGAACCACAAAACCGAATACCAGCTTAAGATAACCGAGCTTGCCCGCAAGTTGGAGAGCGGCTGGAGCACCTCACAGATACTGAAGGAATATATGCCCAAATGGGGCCTTAGTAGTCGCAGTATTGAGCGTTACCTTGCCTTTGCCCGCGACCTTGTTGCCAGCCGGATGAAAAAACGTGAGGCGGTTATTGAATCTGTCCGCGCCGATATTATAGCCCATGAAGCCGAAACATGGCTGAAGAGCAATTTGGAACTCGAAGCAAGGCTATGCGCCATTGTATCGGGTAAGGTTGAGTTCGATAAAATTGTGAGGGATGGTAAAGAAATTACCACCGTCAAGTGCCGCCCTTCGTGTGCCGAGGTAATTAACGCTATCGACCTGTTGTTGAAAATGCGTAAGGTTTACAAAGACATTGATACCAATCAGCCCCGGGTAATAGAGATTGTGGTAGACAACGAAGAAGAACGATTAGCAGTAGAAAGAATACGGGAGCAGGGGAGGTTAGATTCAGGGAACTAAAAAAACTTTTTTTTCCGACACTAAACCCTCAATTTCCGACACCACAAACAGCATGTTTAATTTAAAATCCCTCAATTGTAATTCTTCTGAAACCCGCTACATCATTCACCAGGGAGGCACCGGATCGGGTAAAACATTTACCATTTTGCAATACATTGCCTTGCTCACTATCCTGTCGGAAAAACCTTACCTGGTGTCGGTTGTTGCTGAAAGCTTCCCTCACCTTAAACGCGGTGCCATACGCGATTTTAAACGCATACTGGCCATGAACAGGTGGGATGGCATGGTAAAAGAAAATAAGACCGAGCACACCTTTTATATCGGCAAGTCGGTGGTGGAGTTCTTCTCGGCCGACAATGCAGCTAAGCTCCGCGGGGCAAGGCGCGATATTTTATTTATTAACGAATGTAACAATGTTGATTATGAATCATTCCAGCAACTGGACGTACGTACACGCCAACTTACCATCCTCGACTTCAACCCCGTACGCCGTTTTTGGGTACACAACGACCTATTGCCACAACTGCACGGAGAAGATCATATATTGCTTAAGTCTACCTACCGCGATAACCAATACCTGACCAGCCAGGAAATACAAAACATTGAACGCCGCCGCAACAACCTTAACTGGTGGAAGGTATATGGAGAAGGGGAGATAGGTGTGGCGGAGGGAGTGGTGTTTAGCAATTGGGGAGTAATACGAGTGAAAAGTGAAAAACTAAAAGTGAATAGTGACGTACAAGAAATAAAAAATGAAAATTCCGAAACTTTTAACTTTTCACTTTCCACTTTTAACTCCCAAAACCTGCCAGGCCAGGTTTTGGGCTATGGTATCGATTTTGGTTTTACCCATTCACCTACCGCCATTGTACAGGTTAATGAATGCAACGGAGAACTCTTTATACATGAACTGCTTTATCGCAGTGGTATGCAAAATGAAGAACTATTTGCTTTTGCCCACGAGCACATCGATCTGAATGTCCTGGCTGTTGCCGATAGCGCTGAACCTAAAACAATCGACTACCTGTACCGCAAGGGATGGCTGGGCTTAAAGCCTGCAGGCAAAGGCGCCGACAGTGTCGAGTTTGGGATTAACCTGTTGCTCGACCGTAAAATAAACGTAACTGCCGAAAGTGTGAACCTTATTAAAGAGTTCCGCCAGTATATGTGGGATACGAATAAAGATGGACACCTCATACACCGCCCCGTTAAAGACTTCGACCATGCCATTGATGCTATCCGGTATGTGTATAGTTATCCGAAGAAGAAGAAATTATGCTTTGCATAAGAGTTATGAATTATAAGTTATGAGTTATGAGTGAAAACATGGGTACCGTCATTGCGAGGAACGAAGCAACCTCAATATTCAAAAAAAATATGCTTAGTTTGGTTTTGGCACAACGGCGAAGCCCTCGTAAATACAATAAAATAAAAATTACTTATGCACAATTCTTTGCATCTATGTGTCATTGCCTATCATCGTTTCTCATCACCTCACGTGCCGTGCCTTTCTGCGTTAGGGATAGTAGCGTAAAGCCCGGACTAGCAGTGACGTTAGTGCGAAGAAGTTTAGTAACGCTTCTCCCGCTTGGGAGAAGAAGGATGAGGGCCCCAAACTAAAAGCCCCGACCTCTTGGAAGAGATCAGGGCTTAAAGATTATAACCACTGTCATGAAAACGTGACAAACATAAATTGAAAATGAAAAATAAACAAACTTTTTTTGGCTTTTTTGCTAACAGGTTCTTAAACCGCGACAAAAGCAATAAAACCGATGACAAAAATGGCCTGCATACCAAGGGAGCCAGCATTAGCTACGCCTATGTACAGGAAGGCGCTATTTATAACATTGGCGACGATCCGCGCTCGTATATACGCGATGGCTACCGTAAAAACCCCAATGTGTATGCCGTAATTGAAATGATTGCCCGCACCGCCGCCAAGGCGCACTATAAATTGTTCGATGTTACCAACTCTGCCAACAAGGTAGAGCTTACACAGCACCCTATACTGGACTTATTGCAAAGGCCAAACCCTTACCAGGGCCGTGCTGAGTTTATCGAGAATGTGTTTGGCTATAAGCTATTGACAGGTGAATGTTTTATACCTAAAATACGTGTACAGGCAGGCTCCAATGCTGGCAGGGTAATACAATTAATAACGGTGCCTCCGCAGTTTGTAAGCATATCGCTCGATGAAAGCACAGGTTTGCCCAAATCGTTCAATTATGTAAACGGGCGCTACAGCGAACAGATTTTACCAGGCGACCTGATATTTACCAAGTACTGGAACCCCGACGGAACAGTAAGGGGAGTATCTCCATTGGCTGCTGCACGCAAGGTGGTGGCACAAAGCAACGATGCTTACGAAGCCAGCATGAAGCTCATTAAAAACCTTGGCCCGACAGGTATATTGACCATCACCGACGAAAACATTCAGTATGACCAAACCCAGGTTGATGCCCTGCAAAAGAAGTATGAGGAGAAATATGGAGGCCCTGCTAACTATGGTAAAATATTAATTACCGGCGGCAAAATGAACTGGATAACTACCGGAGCGAAAGCCGAAGACCTTGGTTTGTGGGAAGGACAGAAAGCCAGCATGCGCGATATATGTAATGTATATGGCATAAGCAGTCAGTTGCTCAACGACCCCGATAACAAGACCTATAACAATATGCAGGAAGCCCGCAAAGCCTTAATCACTAATTGTGTATTGCCCGAATTGCACCTGTTTGTAGATAGCCTTAACCGCAACCTTGTGCCAGAATTTGAAAAAGCCGATGGCCGCCGTTACTGCCTTGAGGTAGATAAGCAGCACTTTGAAGAGATACGCGAAGATGAAGAGAGCCGTGTAAACATTTTGGCACAGGCCTGGTGGATGACCTTAAACGAAAAACGTAAAGCTCTCGGCTTAGGAGAAGTAAACGTGCCTGAAGGCAACTAGATGTTTATACCGAACAGCTTAATCGGCGTTAACGCCGATTCAATTAAGAATTAAAAATTACGAATTACGAATCAAAGCACTTTGCGTTCTCTGCGTGTATTCCTCTGCGTTCTCTGCGGTTAAACTAAAAGACAATATTTTTTTCGTATCTTAGTTATGGTAAATATGCTCTTCTGTATGAAATCACTCTCATTAAGTTTTATAGTATTTGTTTTTGTTTGCGGCTGCAATAACCAACCTGCAAAAAAGGAGGTTGTTGCCGTTGCGAAGAAACTAACGGTATCGAATCAAATAGATAGTGATAAAGTGATTAAATCAATAAGTGATACTAATGCACTATTAAGGAAGTTCTTTGCGCCGGATACCATTATAAATAAAAATGCCAAATGGAAACCCGACCCTGATGCTAAGTTTAATATGTCAGTATCTGACGATGGTTATTGTTACACCTGCATCGATACCATTTTTAAAATTGAGGATGAGAAAAAATCTTACCATCATTTGCCTTTGTATTTTATAATATTTATCACAAGGCAGAATTATAGAAATGGAGTATGCAATTGCGCAAGTTGTAAGCTTACATATGGCTACGCCCGTATCTCGGGAAAAGCACTTGAAAGCTTTAGTCGGAATTCTTTGACGTCTTTTAATGATACTTACGGTATGAATGATAGTATCACCTTAAAAAAGATAGGCAAAGGAAATTATGTACTTGATATAATAAATGGTTACCAGGGCTCAGCTTTTTATGAATTTGAAACCTTGTATGATATAAATACATTTTCAGAGGTTTTCAGATTTCAATGTTTAAATACTCACGAAGATATGTTCGGTGATACATCTGGTTACAGGAAGGCGTACGAAAGGAAGCTTATTATTATTCCAAATAAAAAGAATGAGGAATATGATGATTTGAAAATAATAACCACAGAAACTACTTATAATATTGAGACCGAGAAGAAAAGGACTACAAAGGTCAGCAACAAATATTATTCATGGAATAGCTCAAGTGAGCAATATGAATCAGTAAAGAAATGAAATATTTAACTTTTATACTATTAATATTTGTTTGCGCCTGCAATAATCCGCATGTGGCAGAAGATATAGTATCAGCTAAAAAGAAAGATACCGTTAACCGGGATAATCTTTATCATCAAACCCATGATTGGCATGTAGATTCTCCGTTTGATACGGTGAAGTTATTGCAGGCATTTTTTGACCCTATCAGGGTTGACAAGAAAATAGCTATTTGGAAACCTTCTCCGGAGGATAAGCTTAATATGAACTTATCGGACGATGGTTATTGCCATACCAATATTGATACCATTATAAAAGTGCCATACAAGAAAACATACCGCGATGAGGTTTATTGGGTTGTATTTACCACCCTGGTTTATGATAATGATGGAGTATTTGCAGGTTCATGCCATTGGTGCGGCGCGAATTATGGAATAGCGGAGTTGGTTAAAGATGGGTACACGTATAAGGTACAATGCTTTAATAAAAACTTTGCCACTATGGGGCAGTCGGGCCACAAGGCTGATAGTTTGGGGATACAAAAATTTGGCGGAGACCAATACTGGGACGATTATGCCTTGTTTATTACCAGCGACTGGCAAGGCTCCGGTGGTTATTTTAAAGACATATATTATTATAATATTGATGATTCACGTCCGATACATGAAATATTTAATTGCAGGATGGTAGATTACCAATCGGAGCTGGATGAAAAAGGAAATGAAACCGATGATGAGATTGACAGAAAAATAACCTTTTTGCCCGATTCAGAAAGGCGATATGCTTCAATTAAAATTGCATGTGAGCATACTTATGAAAATGACAGGAAGAAACCTGTTGATGTTAAAAGTACTACCTATTATTATTGGAACTATGATCAAAAGGTGTTTCAAAACGGAAAAATGGGGAAAGAAGTTTTCCATGACAAAATTGTCAATTATCAATAGAAATGAAAGGCCTTGCGCCTTAGCGTTTCTGCGGTAAAATTATGGATCTACTTACAAGCCCCGTCAATAAAGTTTTCTATGTATGTGGTTATAACTAACATTCCATCGTAGTTTATTTTATCTGCAGTATCGCTTGTCTTATGGTAATCATCGTGTAAGCCGGTTGTAAAAGAAACAGCAGGCACCTTGTTCTTGCTGAAAGCCCCGGCATCAGTGAAGTTTAGGTTCTCATCGGTAATAGTAATGCTAAACTTGTCAGTATGTTTATTTAATAAGGAATCGAAATGGTTATCGCGGTTATCTCGCATAGCTTTAAGTAAAGGCCTTTGTTTATCGAGCCTGCCGACCATAACCAAATTGAGCATGAGTTTTACCTTGAGTGATTTATAGTTCTTATCATTGACAAATGCCTGCGAGCCATACAAGCCTTCTTCCTCTGCCGAAAACGCTATAAATAGATAATTGAATTTTTTGTTCTTTGACATTTTAAAATGTTCAGCTAATTCAAGCATCATGGCCACACCACTGGCGTTGTCATCTGCCCCGGGATGGATTTTATTACTGGTAAGCGAGCGTGATTTAGGCCCGCCCATACCAATGTGGTCGTAGTGGGCCCCAATAATAATGGTGGAATCGGCTTTATTGTCAATCATGCCAATAATGTTGGTGGCAGTATCTGTATGTGATGAATCTTTTGGGAATGAAAACTTCTGCGTATATGAATTATGGAAAGGCTTCAGCCCGATTTTTTCATAACAAGCCAGTATATAGTTTCTTGCTTTTGCTTCTCCGGCTGTCCCTGCTTCACGGCCCTGCATACTGTCGGCAGCAATGGTGTAAACTATAGTTTTAAGCTTATCAATTTCGGTGGTGGTTTGCGAAAACAGGGGTATACAAAAAATATTTAACGCAATAAGCAATGCGTTCTTTGACATATTTGTTATGATACTTTAGAATTATTTAATACCGTTTTCTGTATCTTCTCCTTGCAGGGCAGGTACTGCATCGAAACGTATCTGTTTTCCATCCCACCAAATAGGGGTTCCGCTTTGCTGTGCATTACTTTCATTATGCATTACGCCTTTCATCTTGTCGTCAAAATCTTTCTTGCTTATGGCATCGGGCAATTGCGGCTTCCCTGCAGCATCTATGCGTTTGCCTACCACTATATATGAAAATTCAACATTTGAAGTTCCGTTATTCAGTTCAACCACATCGAATCCTTTAGCCGTTACATTGGTAATATACACCCCGTTGCACTGGCCCATAGGTGTAACTGTAACAACAGGTTTGTTTTCGCCTATCAATTCAGTAAATGCATCATCAAAACTTACATGTATCCTGCCATTAGTAAGTTTTCCGGTGCCATCATTATACACTTTAATGTCGGTAGATGTAACTGAATATGCAGGTACTCTTTTATCGTTAACCGTTACTACTTCTGCCGAATAGCCTGATGTATATGCATTGCCAAGGTTATATGTTGCAAAAAGCTCACCACACGAAACCTGGCCCATTACTTCGCCCCGTATCCAGCTTCCTATTATGCCGCCATAAAAACCGCTGCCAATACCAGCCATTACCGTGGTTGAAAGATACCCTGCTCCGCTGGCATATGCAGCAGAGCCATAAACACCATAATTAGCTGGCGCAGTGCTCCTGTAGCCTAAAGCGCCCCATGCAGGCAGCGTGCTGTAAATACCAACTACCCCGGCCGACGGAACTCCTGTAGCCGTGTTTTCGCCTAATACACCTGATGAATAAGCATGTGTAACAGTTACCGTACCGGCTATGGCATGGTTAGATGTAGATATATCCCAACTGCTGCCAAATGTAGTAGGGGCAGTAGTAGCATAAATAGCGGAATAATTAGGGTTCCCATTACCAAATGCCTGTATGGCATTTCCTGTAGCGCTTGTGTTTTTTATATACAAGCCATTGCTTGTGCTTCCTGCAGCATTGGTTGCCTCTATTTCTACAAGGTTACCGGTAGTTATTGATGAAGAACTGATATAGAGGGCTTTCCCGCTATTTAGTGAATTGGCGGTAATGGTAACCATAGTTCCGTTGGTAAAAGAACCTGTTGCATCAACTATATGTAAAAGGCTGGTAGGGGCAGATAGACCAATACCAATATAACCGGTTGTTTGCTTAATGCGCATCCTTTCAATATTATTTGTTCCAAATGTCAGGTCGTTAGCATCAGTTGTTCCCAGCCAGTTTTCAGCGGCGCCCAACGTAGATGTTCCGTATGTTGCAGGGTTAGCCGGACTTGTAATGCCCACATTACCTAATAACAACCATGGTCCGTAAGTATAGTTAGCTACAATACTTATCCAGCGAGATACTGTGGTGCTCCAGTAATAATAGCCTTCACCTGCTGCACCGGTACCGGTAATTGCGGTATTGGTATTAAAAACAAGCAGTCCATCGGGTATGGCGCAGGTGCCCGTCGGGAAATCGGTTTGTGATGCAGTAGTACTTAAACTTATATTAGGAATCAGTAGCCCACGGTTACCATTGGCTGTGTTAAATGCAGTATTACCGGTGTTTAAGTCGAGCAGAGTATTGCAGTTAGGTGCTGTACCTGTGGTATTTATGCCAATGTTTTGAGCATGTACGAATCCCGAAACCAGGATTAGCTGCACTAGTAAAAATATGAAAAGTAGTTTTTTATGCATCCAGGGAGATGTTTTAATTGAAACTATTTAATTATAAAATATCGCTATTGCCAAATATACAGTTAATTATTTAAATAATTACTATAGCTAGGCTATTAGATTGTTAACACACTAAAATCGCCTGATTATAGGTAGCTTAAACTGGTTAGTACTAAGGCTTGCTACTACAGATTAATACCGAATATAAGAAGAAATGCTCAGTACTGCGACCTGTCCTTACGCTTTTTAGGAGCCATTTTTAAGTCGGCCTGGTAATGTGGCTTTTGAAAAGCAGTCTGCTGCTTATCCATGGCATTTTGAGAATCCTTTATATTGGTCTGAGATGACTTGCTGTATTGGTCCTTGCGCACCTTAGTGGTGCTTTCGAAAGTACATTGAGAGAATGCGGGAAATGCTAAAGCACCGAAGATGAAGAAAAAGATGATACGTTTCATGATACACAGGTGTTACAATTGTTTACTGTCTACGCTACTAACAAAAATTAGTTTCATTATATAATATAACGGATAATGCGGAAAAATATTATGTCCGTTTTTTCGTTAGCTTTACCACAAGTATAATTGAATGAAGAATAAATTACAGATACACCCACTCGAAACCCTTAACAAGTTTGCTGCCAATACTATTATGGAAGTGCTGGGTATTAAAGTTACCGCAATGGGCGAAGATTATATTGAAGCCACTATGCCCGTAGATAAGCGCACCCACCAGGTTTATGGCATTTTGCATGGCGGGGCATCGGTAGTGCTTGCCGAAACATTGGGCAGTATGGGCGCTATGCTTACAGTCGACCAGAGTAAATACCATTGTGTAGGTATCGACATAAATGCAAACCATATTAAGGCAGTAAAGAGCGGCATTGTAACCGGTACTGCAAGGCCCATACATACAGGCCGCAGCACACAGGTATGGGGAATAGAAATTAAGAACGAAGCCGGAGAGCTGGTTTGCATTAGCAGGCTTACAGTAGCAGTAGTTAACCACATAAATTAAATATACCATGAAACTAAACCACAAACTCACAATCGTTCTTATTGCTGTTTCTGTTGCAGCTTTTGCACAAAACGATAGCGCTTCGAAACATGTAAGCGTTAAAAAGCAATTTTATGTTAATGCCGGAATTGGTGAGAGCACCATCTTTACTTTTTTGTATTCGGGCCAGCAGGCACCACTATATAACTTATCACGATCATTGGTATATAACGGTATGGTAGATTATGGTATTTCTGATAAGGTAATGGTAGGTATATGCGCTGCATACCAAAGTGGCACAGGCAGCCCCGAGGCAATGTATGAGCAGGGTTATACTGAAAACTTTACACGTTTAAATATTTCAGCCAGAGTTTTATACGTGGTTTATTCTACGCGTAACATGCAAGTATATTGTGGGTTCAGGGGTGGTGTATCATACTGGACAGATAAAGTAACTCCAACACCAACGGCAGGTTCATCCATCCAACCAACGGTGGGCAATAATACCGCATACCCAAGTGTACAAGCACCTATTGGTATAAGGCTTTTTGCAGGCCCTGTAGGCTTTCATGTTGAAGCTGCTTTAGGCACTCCTTATTTTATAGAAGGTGGAGCTACGTTCAGGTTCTAAAAGTATTCATCACTCATGAAGTTTAGAATAACCACACTCTTCATTGTATTGTCACTTGCGGCTTTTGGGCAAAGAGATGCTTCCAATAATAATATAAAAGGAAAGGTTTTTATAAGCGGCGGAATAGGCGCGAGTACTATATTATGGAATATATATGGCCTTGAGAATGGCCAAACACAAAATGATGGAATAATTAAGGCGCAGTCAATAGTATATAACGGCGCAATAGACTACGGTTTTTTTAATTTTATAACAATAGGTGCAGGAGTTGCATACCAAACTGCTAATGGTGTTTTTGAATCGGGTAATACTAAATACACTGAGAGTTTTAGCAGATGGAATATAGCTTTACGGTTTCTCGGTAATACATATCTTTCAAATCATTTTCAGCTATACGGAGGATATAGAATAGGCATATCATACTGGACAGATATAATAACACCTGTTCCGGGCCCTACTTCATCTGGAGCACTTATACTTAATGATAATCATGTTACAAAATACCCAAGCCTCCAGTTATTGATTGGTGCCAGGTATTTTATAAGCAACATTGGCCTTCATGCAGAATTTGCTTTAGGCACTCCTTACTTCGCAGAGGGCGGATTAACCATTAGGATTTAATAAGCATAATGAGCTACTTAAAATATAAAATAATAATTCTTTTAGTTGTAGTGTCACTTGCAGCTTTTGCTCAAAAGGATACAAGTAAAGCAATTGTTAAAAAAGATAGCACCGATTGGAAGCATTTAAGTATTAAGGGGAAGGTATTTATCAGTGCTGGGATAGGGCAGAGCACAATACTAATAGGGTTATATTCTAGCCCTGGTGGAAATGAAGCCAAGGGTACGTCACAATCATTAGTTTATAATGGAACAGTAGATTACGGTATAAAAGATAAAATGACTCTTGGCTTAGGTGTTGCATATCAAACTGCAACAGGAATTCCTGCAGGCCAGTATACGGTATATGGCTTTACGGAGAATTTAACTAGATTGAATATAGCTGCAAGAGTTTTATGGGTTGTTCGTTCTACAAAAGCCACACAGATATATATGGGTTTTAGATGTGGTGTATCATATTGGACAGATATCATAACTCCCACTCCTTCACCAATGGCAGCATTTGGGCCTTATTTGGGAGAAAATCATGTTCTGAAATTTCCAAGCATCCAGATACCAGTTGGTATAAGAACTGTTGGTAATTTAGCTTTGCATTTTGAACTTGCAATAGGTACGCCTTACTTTGGTGAAGTTGGACTAACCGCTAGATTTTAATTACCTCACCAATTCCACATTGCCTTTTTTAGTGAAGGATGTTCCATCGTAATTGGTTGCGCTTATGTAATAAACATAAGAGCCTGTATTCGTAGCTTGCCCCTTGTATTCGCCATTCCAGCCAATATATTTATCGGTAGTCTCAAATATGCGGTTACCCCATCGGTCAAATATCATAAAGCTTAATGTTTTAATACAATCGCCACGCACATATAATACATCATTCTTTCCGTCACCGTTAGGAGAGAATGCTTCAGGGATAAATACCTCGCCGCAATTTACATCAATGGTTATGGTTCTGGCAACAGAGCAACCGCTGTCGCTTGTAATAGTAAGCGTATAAGTAGTACTAACCAATGGCGATGCAACAGGGTTGGGGCAATTGTTGCAACTAAGGCCCGATGATGTTTGCCACGAATATGTTCCCCCGCCCGAAGAGTTAAGTTGTACACTCTGCCCGGGAGCAATACTTGTATCACAACAAGCTGCGATTGCAGGATAAGGATTTACATATATAGTAGTGCTGTCGGTTGCGTTGCAAAAGCCATTCGATATGGTTACGGTATAATTGGTTGTTGTGGCAGGACTGGCATTAGGATTTGCAACAGTACCTGAGTTTAATCCTGTCACCGGTGACCATGAATAAGCCAATCCGCCTGAAGCAGAAAGCCTGGCAGTGCTTCCTTCACAAATAGTTTGTGCATTACTGATTGTTGGGGTAGGGACAGGATGAATGGTTATATCAATACTATCATTTCGTGTGCATGAATCATTACTAATAGCAACGTAATAGTATTTGCTTACAGATGGGCTAAAGGTTAAACTGTCGCCCGTATTGCCGGTGCTCCAAACATAATTCAATCCTCCGCCTGCAACAAGTGTAATTGTTTGCCCGTTGCAGACTGATGTTAATCCTGTAAGGTTAGGAGCTACATTACAAGTGCCGCAGGTCCATTTGCCGGTAATGCCAATGATCTCACCGATGCCATTAACGGTATCTGTTCCAAACAGGCATTGGTTAAAGCCTTGTATGTTCCCCGTAAAATAAACATTGGGGCCTTTGGGGTCGGCAGTTACTCCTGTGCCAGCCGATACATCTACAGCAATACTGGTGTTTCGCTGGTTGTTTACCGAGCTGCCGCAAAGGGCATTACCGGCAGAATCTAACTTTATAATAAACGAAGGCTGGGTATTTGCAGGTGCAGTTAAATTAATTCCCCCGAAGGTGAGGCTGGTATTAAATGTTCCCGATACATAAATATTGTTCCAGCGGTCGCTTGTTACAGAATAATCGGTTGCGAAGCTTATGGTATTGGGTATAGTTCCGCTTTTGGCCCAGATATTATTGCCCGCAGCCGAATACTTGGCTACAAAAATATTGCCGTAGGTGCTGTTAATTCCATCGCTGATAGTATGTGTGCCAAATGTGGCGGTATCTATATAATTGCCCAATACATATGCATTGTTGGCGGCATCGGTAGTTACATATTCTCCCAGCCCAGCTATTTTACTAATGGCGCTTGCGGTGCTTGGCAAGCTTGCGTTGGTTGCCCATAACACATTACCGTTGCCATCGTACTTGGTTAAAAACATATTGCGGCTTAGCCCGTTGCCCAGGTTAAATGCGCCGAACGATATAGCAGTTGCAGTATTATAATTGCCCGTTTCATAAATGTTGCCGGCATTATCGGAAGCTATGCCTGAGCCAAGTGCTGCGCAAGAAATACATGCAGGGCTCTTCGCCCATATTGGATTTCCATTAGGGTCGTATTTAACTATGAATGCATTACCATTATTACTTCCGTTGGTAAGTGTGTTTGCACCAAAAGAAACAGTGTCGTTAAATACTCCCGTTACATAAGGATTGCCATTTGGGTCGACTGCCACAAAGTTTCCCTGTGCACTGCATTGAGAAGAATGTGGGGCAGGGGTTCGTATCCAAAGCACATTTCCGCTGGGGTCGTATTTTACCAAAAACATATTTGGGTTAGGGCTGGGGTTTGAAATAGTAAGTGCCCCGAACGAAACTGAGTCGTAAAACGTACCGGTGGCATAAGCATCACCTGCTTTATCGGTAGCTATTGAAAAGGCAAAGCACCAGCTATAGGGAGGTTTTGTTACCGATGTTCTTGCCCATAATACATTTCCGGCAGCACTGTATTTAACAAGCAAAAATGCCGCAAAGGGTTTTCCGAACATCGAGTTTATAGGAAATGTTCCGAAGGTGGTGGCTCCCGTGTATCCACCTGTTACAAATACATTACCTGCTGTGTCGGTTGCATTTGCCCAGGGTACACAGCGTGTGCTGGTGTCGTTATTGGCAGCAGCATTTACCCAAAGCCATTTTTGAGCAAACGAAGTTTGAACAGTAAAGAAAAGAATAGCTGCACACAATAATCTTTTAATCGTTTTCATTTAATCGTGCATGGTTAGAGCTTAATTGCACAAAGTTGCGCCATTCAACTATACGTGAACGATAACAAATGTTATCATTTTAAAACCTCTTCGCGATAGCTGGCGCTTGGCTGGCTTTCAATTTTCTTGGGAAAAAACTTACGGTTGAAAAGCAAAATCAGTATTACACCTATAGAAACAGAATAGTCGGAGACATTGCAAACCGGCCTGAAGAAAACGAATTCCTCGGTATGCCATATGGGGAACCAGGAAGGGAAATGGCCCTCAATTATAGGAGCATAAAGCATATCTACTACTTTGCCGTGCAGAAAGCTTGCATAGCCGCCACCCTGCGGAAGAAATTTAGCCACTTCATAACTGCTATCGCTGAAGATAAGCCCGTAAAAAGCACTGTCTAAAACATTCCCCAATGCACCGGCAATAATAAAAGCGATGCTTGTTATAAGTCCTTTGTGGGCTTTTGCATCAACCAGTTTTTTTACATACCAGCACATGCCTGTTATGGCTGCAATACGAAACAGGCTCAGAAGTAACTTTCCGTACTTGCCCGAAAATTCCATGCTGTAGGCCATACCGTTATTTTCGGCAAAGTGAATAATGAACCAGGAAGTGAGTTTGTATTCCTCACCTTCTACAAAATGAAGCTTTACATAAATTTTTATTGCCTGGTCAATAAGCAATACAAGAAAAATAATAAGCAGGGGCCTTTTCACAATTGTTTAAAAAAGAAAGTCAAAAGTAGGTATTTATGAATTAAGTAGAGGTAGTGAATGCCAATAAAAAGGTGAGCCGGGTTTAGAAGATGGCTCCTCTAAGCTCCCGGCTCGTACCCTTCCCACCACTCAGAGAAGGGCATTCGTTTAATATTTTATATATGCCACTCTACTAATATACGAAACTTTATCCAGTTTAGATTTATACCAGTAAACTTTATTTAAGAACGATTTAGTTTTCTTCCCTAAACAGGCATTTTCGTTTTTGGGACTACAAATATAGATAATTGATTATGCGTAATGCAAGAACTATTTAAATAAATTCGACAAACATGATTAATGTCAGTTAAACGTGGTTTTTCAGTCGATAAAAAGTAATGCTTGGGAAAAATTATTGGTGTTTTGCCGGGGCCGTGTAGTATGAATTAGCATTTACAAATGCTTCGTACTTATATTTAATAGCCATAATCAACTCATAATCGGTAGCGGTTCTTATAAAGCTATCGCTAAGGTTCAGGTAGTCAATAAATGTATCGAACTGGGCATCATCGAGGCTCATAATATCATTCTTTATATATAAGTGTAACAGGTCTTTAAGTACCGCACGTTTTTGCTGTTCGTCTTCCAGTTGTGCCACTTTGCGCTTTGATTGTTCCATGCTGTTAAATCGTTCGAACAGGTATGTTACAGGGCTGCTAAGCAAGTGTGTATTTTGGTACAGGTCGGTGCTTGGTGCAGTACCAAGGCGGCTTTTGTCTTTGTCAATTTCACGTAAACTTTTAACCGGGTATATTTTTACTTCTGCCAGGCTCAGGTGCAGGCTGTCGAGCTTAATGGCAATGGTATAGTGTTCTTTATATACCGAATCATTAAGGCAAACCTTTTTAACCATAAAGCCGCTGGCAGTAAATAATATAGTATCTGTTTTCAGGGCGCTAATGCTAAAAACTCCCCCCGCAGATGCAAGCGTACCTTCCGATGAGCGTTCGTTAACTACAATTACCTGGTAAAGGTTATCGTTGCCGCTGTTGTTAGTTACCTTACCGCTGATGGTTATGGTTTTGCTTTGGGCAATGCAGTTAAAAGTTAAAAGCGAAAAGTTAAAAGCGAAAAACCAAGCAGTTAGTTTTACTAATGACTTATAGTTTTTAATGAGATTAGTTGTGTTCAGGCTTGGGGTAATAAGTATTAAGGTAACAAAAGTAGGGCAATAAAGGCAAGTAATATGTTAAAAAAAGATAAAAAATGGTACCGGCAATGGGTTAAAAAAAGAATCCCACCATGTGGCGGGATTCTTTAAAATACTGATTTGTAATAATAGACTATTGCGCAGCGGGTGCAGCTACGCCACCCGGGCCAACATATTGAATGCTTTTGCTGAAGGCAAGCATTGGGTAGAAAATAATACCCAAAAAGATAAGTCCTACAGTAAAGCCCGCATCTTTGCCAAAGCTCTTTGAAAGCCCGTGAATAACCTGTATAGCAAAGATGATGTTGTAAATAGGTATTAGCAGGAAAAACATATGATACCATGGCCTGCCAACAATTTGCAACATAACAATAAAATTGTAGATAGGAACCAAAATTGCCCATCCTGGTTTACCTGCTTTGGTGTAAATAACCCATTGCGAGATAATCATTAAAAGCGAGATCAGCAAAAGCGGAATAAGTATTACTCCGAGCATGGCCATAATATTGTGGGCCATTGCGTTGTTCATTGCGTTTTCTTCATTCATGTTTTTTCAGAGATTTAAGTTGTTAGTAATTGAATTTCAGTTAGTCATGCGACTAAATTGTTTTCACCAAATATATAAAACTTAGTATGATAAACAAATTAACAAGATGTTATGATTTATTAACAGCCGATGACAAATGTATCAGCGTATACTTTGGCTGATTATTTGCGTATTCATTGTTTCTTCATCTTATACTATTTATATTTGACATTATTAACTAAAAAAAACCTAAACATGAAAACTTTACGAATTACATTATTTGCGGCTTTGGTGGCAGCTTTCTTTACCGGCTGCGTTGGCCCCGAAGGCCCTACCGGTCCACAAGGCCCTGCGGGTTATGATGGTCTCAATGGTACTAATGGCGCCCCAGGTGTAAATGGCTCTTACCAAACCGGCATTTCTAACCCGGCCGATTGGTCAGTTAGCGGTAGCTTTTTAATTGCAGGCTACAATGTTGCTGTTGTTACTGCTAATGCCGATGCCAACGGAGTAGTTATGGTTTACTTTCAAACCTCAGGTATGGGTGCTACGCAGTGGGCTCCGCTGCCTGATACCTACCCTGTAGGCGCTGCTGAACAAACCTTTACATTCAATTATGATGTTGGAGTTGTTACCCTTCAATTGCAAAACTCAGATGGCACTACCCCTGCTGCACCGCCAACATTTAACTTTAAAGTAGTGGTTATACCAACTGCCATTCTTAAACAACATCCTGGCTTTAATGTTAAAGATTACAGCATGGTTAAACAATTGCTCAGGATAAACGACTAAGTAATATTGTTGCATTTTAAAATAACCGCCCTGTTTGCTCAGGGTGGTTATTTTTTTGTCCCTGTAGCTCCTCCGCTACCATATCGTCTTCGGGGTATTGGGTAATCAAATTTTTTATTTCACCCTCGTTCATTCCCTTTTGCAGCCAGTCTTTTTCAGTATTTGCAGGTAATATAAGCGGCATCCGCCTTTTGGTGTTGTGTATTATTGCCATTAATGGGTTTGCTTCCACCGTAATAATGCTGAAGCCCTTAGTTATTTCGCCTGTCGTGGTATTTACCCATTCATCATATAATCCGCCCATGGCAAACAATTCCTGGCTTTTCAGGTGTATATAATATGGTGTTTTTGCTTTTTGGGTTGCATGTGTTTGCCATTCGTAAAAACCATTAACAAGTATAAGACAACGGTGTGTTAGTATACTACGGAAAGATGGTTTCTCAAATAGTGTCTCGCTGCGGGCATTAAGGGTAAGGTTACGCATCTCCGAAGCAGTATGTTCATCTTTAACCCAGTGGGGTACAAGGCCCCATTCCATTAAATGTATTTTACCCGGTTCCTCACAATCAATTACCGGTAGCATAGGGTGAGCAAAGCCAGAAATGGTTTCATACTCCGGCAATTGTTCAGGCTGGCCGTCAAATTCTGCACTAAACCTTTCTCTAAGTGCTTTAATATTGACTTTCGATTTTACGTAGTAACACACCTTGTAAAGGTAATACCTTTCATGTGATGGTCTGATAATCTTAATGTATTTGAAAAAGTGAAAAATAAATCTTAAATTGCTGCAAATGCAATTCGTCGATAGGGAAGAATTGCAATGCAGTGCTTAATACCTGAAATAATAACCTGCTAAATATCTACCCATGAACCCAATAAATACTTACCTGACAGGCTGTAAGCAAACTTTTCGAGCCGGAATGGTTTTGCTTTTTTTAACGTGCTCAATATGTGTCAATGCGCAGATAGATCTGAACTATAACCTTAAACAACGCACCAAGGCGCACGACTATATAGTACCCGGTGCATCTATGCTACTATCGGGCATGCTTGACGGAACGCTGGAGAGTATAAGCTACCATTACCAGGATGGCTTTAAGCGTGTTTATACCACAGCCAATGATCGGTTCTGGAACCCTGAAGTGAGTTGGGCTAACAAATATAAAAATGGTAACCCCAAACTAGGGCCGAGCTATTTTGAGAGCACCGATGCACTGGTGTTTACAACTGATGCTTACCATATGCTGCGTGCGGCCCGCAACCTGGTAAACACTTTTACCGTTGTGTATTATTTAAACGAAAAACGGTGCTCAACCCAAAAGGTAAAGCTTATTAAAGTGCTTGAAGATTGTGTGCTATTGGCCACCATACGGAGCATTGGGTTCTATTCTACCTATTCAATACTTTTCAGGCAGCCTAACTAGTAGAAGCAATAAAAAAGCTACACTTATTATATTTGACCCCGAAGAATTATAAAAATATGTGTATATTGTATATGTTAAAATAAAATAGTTTAAGTGGCTTATTTAATATAAAACAACAAATGCATCTGAAAAATATCGTTAAACCAATTTTAATTCTGTTACTATCCTTTTCATTTACCCTTGCAGCGCTTGGGCAAGATTTAAATGGGTTCGCCAATAAATCTGAAGCTAAAAACCAGGTTGCAAATGGAGTAAAGGACGGTAAGTGGATTGAGTACTATAACATGTTTAAAAATGTAACCAATGATACCGCTATATCAATTTTTTATAGCCTTACTATTTATAAGGCAGGTGAACCTGTCGGAATCAGAAGGTTTTATTATATGAATGGGCAACTGGAAGGAATAATTCCTTTTAAAGATGGTAAAGAAGATGGAGTGGCCAAAGAGTATTACCCTGACGGAAAGCTGGAGGTTAAAACTCCTTATAAGCAAGGTAAAATAGAAGGAGTGCGTTCATGGTATTATAAAAGTGGCCAACTAAAAAATGAAACTGTTTACACGAATGATATACCCGGAGTTTCAACCGATTATTATGAGGGTGATAATTAATTTGCCGGATGATAGCCCAATCTTGATATGATGGACTTACTAACACAAAAGGCAGAGTTTATTAAATTAGTTGAAGATATATCTTCAACTAAAAATCGACGCTAATTACATAGGAAGATGAAAGGATGACCATGTAAAGTATCCCTTTGTTATTAAAGTAAAAAGATTCTGAAGGTTCTACATAGGGGCCATATTCAAATTCAATAAAATTGTTCCTTCTGTCTTTTTCTTTCGGAGGCCCCCAAAGCCTGGCTAATTGTATAGTATCAGTACTGTTTATTTTTATAGAATCGTTAATGGTAATGTGAGAATTTTTATCAAGTGCTATACACCAGAGTTCATTTTTTATTCTTTTGCCGAATAATAATTCTAGCCCCAGTTTGTGATAAAAAATATCGATATCAAAGTTGGTTTTGTGTATACTATCCGGCTTGCCCAATAGTTTTTTTGCTTCCTTTAATGTTGTTTGGTGAAACCTTAAACTATCGAGCCCTGATGATAGCCTTAGCTTGACTTCCTGTGCATGCGCAACAGTTATAAATAAGAGAAATAAAACCGGGATCAGTTTTCTCATTTTATAAAGTTAAGAAAAAGCAGGAAATAATAAAGTCTGTCAATGTCCCGTAATTTAACTGAAGACATATTACTTATCCTTTTCCCTTTCTTCCTTAATAGCGCTTATCCAGGTATAATTGCCATTGTCGTTGAATAATTGACTATCCATGTGCTTTACCTCAATAGTAATGTTAGTAAAGTAGGGTTTGTAATATCGTGCAAAAAAAACTGCCCCTAAGCTGGGTTCTTCAAGGTCGGTATAATTAATATAAATATCACGTTTTTGACCTGTTTTAAATCCTCTGAACTTTCCCTGGAAATATTCATATTTATCAAGCAGGTTATTGCCTTTTGCATCATATTTATAGTAAAACTCGGCCCCATAAACGGCGGTGCCATTAGTTTGAAATGCGGGAAACAACCATACGGCAATAGTATTATCGGGATTTTTCCTGACATATTGGTTGAATCGCAGTACATAGTTTGTGTCGAGGTATTTCTTCATTTTTTCGTCAGCATTTATCAAAGCTCTCGAAAGCGAGCCCGCTAGAAAGGAATCAACCGCAGTATAAATTCGTTTTATTTTTCTAGCCGTGTCTACTATATAATGGAATACTGTATTAAATACCCCATTTTCGTATTTTCCGTATACTGCATGCCATGTCTTATTTTCTCTGAAACAAAACCATTGTTTGCCCAGTTTAGCCATTTGTTCTTTGGGCGAAGCGCTAACACTGTCTGAACTGACCCAGGCAACCTCATCGTATCTGCATAGCCATATTGCCACACTGTCATTAGCATTTAATGTGGCAACATAATGAGCCATTTTATCTGGTTGCTGTGCTATTGCGAGAAAAGGGGAGACCAGCAATAGTAACGTGAATATTTTTTTTGTCATAGTATGAGTGATTAAGAAAGCAATAGAGCAAAGATATAAATTAGTATATTTATTCTATGAAAATGCAAGCACTACTCAAGATAGTCTGTTTGGCAATGTTACTATTACCATTTACAGCTCAGGCTCAAAAAAATACTGCGGCAGATTCAATTAGGCCACCCGGTAAAAAGGCTAAAAGCAATTCGCTACATACTGTGCTTACATCTTCTACAACTGTGCAAAGCGGTGGCAATAATCCAACCATAACCGATACCTCTAAAGCGCCTCCTCAAAAATCGGGTGTGCGCATTGTGCCGCGTAATGTTGCTGATTCTGCTAAGAAGAAGTAATGGAAGGAATTTACTTTTTTACCTTAGTATAGGTTTCAAATAACCCGTCGCGCTTTAATATAAGAGTACCGTTTTTCAAGAATACAATCTTGTTGCATATCTTACCATCGAGCGGGGTTTTGTAATGATAATAACGGTAAACCTCCTGCAGGTACAAGGCTTTTTCTTTTACAAACCGTGTTGTATCGCAGTTTTTATCGGTCACCCTATAAAAGGCTTTACCGTAGTTCGAACTGCGCACCATTTTATGGGTCATGGTATCGCCTTTAAATATCAACATAACATTGGTATCGGCATTCATGCGCCACGAACCCTGCAGTTGCATCCTAGCCGAATCGGCATTGGTTGTTTGTGCAATAGTGTTATGACCTGTAAAGCAAAAAGCAAGAGTGGCAATAAAGATTGAAAACCTCATATAGGCAAAAGTAAATAATTATAGGAAAGGGAAAACTAATCACCAACCACTGGTCACTAACCGCTATTTCTTTGGTTTATAGCAATCGGGGCAAGGCTTAAGGTGGTATTTGTTCAGGGCATCGTTAAGGCTTACTTTTTTTACTTTATCGCCTTTCTTAATATCCTTGCAATCGCCTGCGGCGTGGTAATAGGGTTCTTTATTATCTGTCGAATCAATATACACATATTGATCGGGCAACATATAGGGGGTGAACGATGCCGTTGTAACAATTAGGCCAATAGCAAAGAGTAATGTTTTCATAATAAGATATTGTTGTGCAAAGATAGTGCAAATGAATAATAATTATTAAGGTGGAAGCCTCCTTTCAAACAACTTATTATTAACCGCCTAATTTACTTATATTTGTGCGTAAGCCTTTAACGGCTTTTTGCCCGCAATGAATAGAATCTTTTCAAGATACAGTCTGACCCTTAAGTTTTGCCTGCTGGCAATTTTGTATTTGCCTTGCGTTAATGCGAATGCTCAGGTTCGATTTACTGATGGTGAAGATTATTATGGCAGAGAAGGCAACTTTGATTTTACCGACCCGAATGATCAACTGGTATTCACCCCTTATGAATATCATTGGGGCCCCGATTATGTAAAACTTACAACTACTGAATACCGATCGCCCGATAGTAGTCTTGCGGATAAGCGCCGGGTAACTGTTGAAACCAGTTTTTATAGTAAAAAAGGTTATTTTATTAGTTCTTTTAAAAAAGATTCGCTCGGGAAAACTGTAGACAGTTCGCGCAGTGTATACGATAAAAACGATAACTTGCTTGAATCGAGAGATTATGATAGCCTTGGCCGGATTACTAAGGATAAAAAATGCAGGTACAGCCCGACAAAGAAACTTACTTATACCCTCGAGACCGATTCGAGCTTTGATGCCCTTGTAGATTGTGCTAACCACCGTGTAAAGGATTCTATAACCATATCAACATCTGAAAGCGTTTATACATACAATAGTATCGACAAGGTAAGCACGTGGATAACTACAAGCTACGATAATAATAGTGACAGGTATGGCGACGAGGAAGATGGAGATTGGGGAGGTGGTGGACATGGAAGATACAAGCCAAGAAAGAAGGAGCTGACGCAAAAAATGATGTATACATATAAGTATGATAAAGCAAAAAATCTGGTAAGAATAGATGGTAAAAGCCTATATATGGGTGACGACGGAAAGCCGGTACGTGACAGTGCCTATGTTACCATGAGTTATGATAAAGACAAACGGGTTGTTTTGCAAATGCAATACGCAGGCAATAGATTGCAAAGCTCAACTGCCAATGTATATAACAAGCATGGAGGCCGCATCGAAACAACCGATGAGTATGGCGAGCCTACCGCCGGTTCATGTATTCCCAGCCATAATACCAGCATTATACAGTACGATTCTGCCAACCAAAACCTTTCCGATTATATTGTATCAATAAATAATGGCGATACCAACAGGAGCCGCACAAGCTATATACGTAAGTATGCGGGTAAAAATATTACATCGCTTACCACTGCCAGCGAAATTATAGGCACTATGTTCTACCGCCGCTCAACCGATATTGAAACATATAACTATAACGATGCCGGAGATATGATAAAAGCATCGCACAGGGGCGGACGTTATTACTCTGGGCATAACTCAACTTATACTTATAAGTACAATACCAAGCACAAGGAAACCGAACAATGTGAATATGGTCCTTGTATGGATGCGCCTATAGCCCGCTATACTACTACTTATTACCCTAACGATACGGTAAAGAAGGAGCGCTATGAGTCGCGTACCTATTATTGGAACGACTCAAAATTTGATGAAAGAGGTAATACCACTGAATATTCATATACTTCTAGATACACTGCCATGCAAACGACATACCAGTATGTTTACCGTGAGGCCGATGAAAAGAAAAAAAGGAAGAAATGAAACCGGGTAAAATAAATACAAGATTTTGTGTGGCTGCCAAAAAGGCATTCACCGGCTTGTTGGTTATAGTAGCATTGTTTTTATCAGGCAGTAAGGTATCAGGACAATATACAT
>JABCZW010000017.1 GCA_013289475.1 Bacteroidota bacterium | reverse complement strand
TAAATTTAAATTCGGCTTTGGAGTTTATACTCCTTTTGGAAGTATTGCCAGTTGGGAAAATGGCTGGACCGGACGGTTTGCGTTAACCTATATGAAATTACAATCGATATATTTCCAACCAACAGTTAGTTATAAGCTATGTAACAAATTGGGCATTGGTGCCGGCCTAGTATATGGTACAGGCGATGTAGAATTCAAACAGGACTTGCCTACAGTTGATGCAAACGGAAATTACGGACAGGCAGATTTAAAAGCATCGGCATCTAACTACGGCTATAATATTGGTATATACTACAAGCCATGCGAAAAACTTTCTATTGGTCTTGCCTATCGTTCACAAATAACTATGGATGTAAAAAATGGCTCGGCTACTTTTACCGTTCCTCCATCGTTAGAGTCAAATTTTCCATCGGGCCCATTTACTTCTACACTGCCTTTGCCGCAGGTTGCTACCTTAGGACTTGGGTATATTTTAAATGATAAATTATCACTGGCTTTTGATGCAAATTTTATTGGATGGAAGGCTCTGGATACACTCGCTTTTTATTACAAGTACACTACTACGGCTTTACAGAATACAAAATTGCCGCGTGATTATCAAAATACTTTTGCATTTCGTTTGGGTGGACAATATAGAGTAACTGATAAGTTAACAGCCCGGGCAGGGGTTGCACTTTCTCTTACACCAGTTAAAGCAGGTTATGTTACACCCGAAGTGCCTGATGCCAATAAAGTAAACTTAACATGCGGATTAGGATATAATGCAAGCAAGCATTTTGTAGCTGATGCCTCACTTACTTTTGAGAACCTGACACGAAAAGACGACAACATTGCTTTGCAGTTAAACGGAACATATAAAACGTACATTTTAGCCCCTGGCCTTTCTGTTATTTATTTATTCTAAGGATGAAAAAAAATACTCTAAATAAATTATTGTTTCTTTTTTTTAGCATTGTATTATTGGTATCGTGCAAGCCAACTTTAACTGCACCAACTCCAAATAAAGGAAATGTAGATGCTACACGTTTTGTAGCTATTGGCAGTTCTATGACTGCCGGCTATTCCGATGGAGCTTTATATTACAAGGCACAACAAAATTCTTTTGTGAGTCTATTGGCAGGACAGTTTAAACTAATTGGCGGCGGTAATTTTAATCAACCTCTATTAGATGCAGGTTCTATTGGGGTTGGTGCGGGAGGAACTGCACCGTTTAAATTAGGTTATGCAACCGATTGCTTAGGTGCTTCATCTTTAATACCTGTACCAGTAGCTTCATCGGGAGATTTAAGTGTTTTTTCTACTTCTGTATATGGTACTGAAGGACCATTTAATAATATGGGTGTACCTGGTGCAAAGACTATTACAACTGTACTTCCGGGTTATGGTAACCCGGCTAATGGTCCTGGAAATTACAATCCGTTCTTTTATCGTATGGCTTCAAACCCTGCAACGGCTTCAATTTTATCTGATGTAGTTGCAGCAAACCCTACATTCTTTTCGTTATTTATTGGTACTGATGATGTACTTGCTTATGCAATGGCGGGAGGTGCATCTGATTCAATTACTTCAACAGCTAATTTTACAGCAGCGCTCTCAGTTATAGTAAATGGCTTAGTGGCAAAGGGTGCAAAAGGGGCTATTGCTAATATTCCAGATGTTACTCTTATGCCTTTTTTTACCACTATACCTTATAATGGCCTGGCACTTGATTCATCAAATGCTTCACTTATGAACCTGGTCTATAATTCCAGGAATATTTATTTCCATATTGGTAACAACCCATTTCTTATAAAAGACCCAATTGCTCCTTATGGCATAAGGCTTATGCAGGCCAATGAGCATTTACTGCTTGATGTACCATTGGATTCTATCAAGTGTCATGGTATGGGATCATATTATGAAGGCATACCTAATCAATATGTTTTAACAACTACTGAAATAGCCAATATTCAAAATGCAATAACCAATTATAATACAATAATTAAGGCAACCGCATTGGCTAACGGACTTGCTTACGTAGACCTGAATACTTTTTTTAAAAACCTGCAGACCGGTATTGTTTATAATGGTGTAGCTATGAATGCAAGTTTTGTAACCGGAGGGGCTTTTTCGTTAGATGGAATAAATTTAAACCCTATTGGACAAGCCATGCTGGCAAATCAATTTATAATAGCAATTAATAGTCAATACAGTTCAACAATCCCCCAGGTAGATGCAACCCAATATAGCGGTGTTGTGTTTCCTTAATTTCTAAACTCAGTAAAACCAAAACATTAATTAAAACAAACAAAATCATGAAAAAGATCTACTTATCAATTTGCGCCATGCTTGCTATTGCTACAGCAGCATCGGCCCAGGCTTGTAACGGAGGCCGTTATGAAAGCGATGTATATACCACTGTTACTACGAACAGTGCTATAACTTATGGCTCAAACCTAACATACACCGGTAGCCCCCAAACACTTACTCTTGATGAATACGAGGCAGCAGGTGATACATGTACTGCAAGGCCATTAATTATTTGGGTGCATGGCGGAAGTTTTCTTAGTGGAAGCAGTACCGATGTTGATGTGGCAAGTTTATCAAGTCATTTTGCAAAAAAAGGATTCGTATGCGCTTCTATTAACTACCGTTTAGGTATGAATTCGATAGATTCTTCTAATGCAATTCTGGCTGTTATAAGAGCAGTTCAGGATTTGAAGGCTGCAATCCGTTTCTTTTATAAGGACAGGAAAACTACTAATACATATAAGATAGACACCAATAATATTTTTATTGGTGGTAGTTCAGCAGGCGCACTTGCAGTTGATCATGCAGCATATTTAACAAGAGATTGCGAGATCGTTTCTGCCGGTTATATTACTGAGCCAAACCTGACAGCTATGGGTGGCCTTGAAGGAACCAGCGGAAATGCAGGGTATTCTGATAAAGCAAAAGGATGTATTAGTTTATGTGGTTGCCTTGGAGTTTATGGCTGGCTGGAAGCTGGTGATATGCCATTATGCTCAATGCATGGAACTTCAGATGCTACTGTACCTTATGGCCGTGGTATTATAAACCCTGGTATTCCGCTTATGTATACAGATGGCGACAGGATGCTTTATGCACAAGCAAAAAAAGTAGGTGTACAAAATAATTTTTATACATGGGTAGGAGCTCCGCACGTACCATATGCGGGTACAACTGCAACTGAATTGGCCTATATGGATACAACTGTAAATTTCGTGCGTGATTTTTTAATTGCTCAAATGGGTTGTACTAATCCTCCTTTGCAACCAGCTGATGCACCTTATGGAACTGCTAATTTGTATTCATTTTCTCCATGCCCTCTTGGCATTGCGCCAATAGATGGTTCAGGATTAGTGTTACAGGCTTATCCAAATCCATCTAACAGCAAGGTAACTGTTGAGTTAGCAAATGACAACGGAGTTTATACAATCCAGCTTTCTGACATTTCGGGTAGAATGATTAGTAATGGTGCTACTAACAAATCTGTTTATGTAATTGAAAAAGCAGGTTTATCTCCTGGTGTTTATTTCCTGAAAGTTTCTGATACTAAAGGAATGACTACTGTTAAGAAGATTATTTTCTACTAACAGATACGATTTTATCAAATAAAAAAGGGCTTTCAATACGAAAGCCCTTTTTTATTCCTCTAATCTAATTCTCAATGGAAGAGGGTTAAATGATTAGTATATTTGATGAGAGAATAAATTGATTAAACATTAAAATTTCATTTTGAGAAATCTACCGGTTATTGGCCGTATTTTCTATGGTATAGCAATAGCCGTTATGGGGCTTCAGACTATTTATTATAGCGATTTCCCATATATGCTAATACCACCCAAGCACTCTTCGATACCCGGCCTGGGAATAATCGCTTATGTTTTTGGAGCCATGCTTATTTTGGCAGGGGTATGTATTGTTTTTGAAAAAAAGATCAGGCCAGCTTCTCTCCTGTTAGGAAGTATACTTCTATTAATATTTTGTTTTTACTTTATCCCCTATCAATTTATGGCTAACCCCAATTTTATGCAATTTGGGGAATGGGAGAATGCTGAGAAAGAATTGGCATTAGCGGGTAGTGCATTTGTAATTGCCGGCTATTTTTCTGGGGAAAGCGAAAATTTCATTATCGTTTTTTTGACGAAGCTAATACCTCTCGGGGCTATTTTATTTTCCCTGGCGATCATTTGTTTTGGCATTTCACATCTCCTATATCCAACAGATGTTGCTGACTATATGCCATCCTGGATACCCTTCAAAATATTCTGGGCTTATTTTACAGGTACAGCATTAATTGGTTCCGGCATTGCAATTATTTTGAAGATCAAACTCAGGCTAATCGCTACTCTTTTAGGGATAATGATACTTAGTTGGTTTATTCTCGTCCATATCCCAAAAGTTATAGCTTCTCCTTTTGCTTATAGAGGTAGTGAAGTTACCAGCGCATTTTTAGCTTTGGCATATAGCGGAATTGCATTTGTAATTGCAGGGGCTACTAAAAACAATAGTTCAAAATAGCGATGTGATTTTGGCACAAAACATCTTCCAAAATCATGAGACGGGGAGGGAAAGCCTAATAGCTGTCATAGTTCCTTACAAATTAAGAAACCAATTCATTAAACAAACGTTTTGCGGTTTGCTCTAAATCATTACATAGGCCAGGGTGTGGTCTTGATGTTTGAATAGCAGAACTCCTTACAGCAGTTAACCACCTGAAGCGGGATGGAACATCAAGTTGGGCTATTGGTCCGCAATTTTTGGTACCCATTGCTATTTTTTCAAACGATTGAAGGTTGAGTTTTATCTGATCAAGGTCGAGGTCTTTTGAAAATGAACGAAGCTTGGCTTCATTAATACCAAAAAGCACCCGGATGTATTTTTCTTTTTTGCAAAAGAGGATAATACCCACATTAATGAATTCTTCACGTTCTACAAAAGGTAAAACACGAATTACAGCATACTCATATAAGTACTTCTCTTGCATTTTGTGCTTCTTTTGTAAAAATTTCTGAATGCTTTAATCTGATAAGTAGAAATTGCAGATACACCTCCCTTATAGATTCTGGGCTTTCCTTTGTGCCTTGCCAGTGCAACCACTCATCAGGTATAAGCGCAACAATGCTCCTTAGCTTTTCTTCGATTAATAGCTTCGTAAATTCGTTATTTGTTTCTTCAAGTAAAGTGGCTTGTGATAGCAATACATGGTCTTTTATAAGTGCAAAAGGACTTTGCGCATGCTTTTGCCAGGTTGACCAGGAATGATGGAAATATAAACATGCTCCATGGTCAATAAGCCATAATTGCTTGTGCCACATAAGCATATTAGTATTCTTAAATGTACGGTCAATATTAGTTATATATGCATCGAGCCATACAATTTGCGAGGCTAGTTTTGCATCTGTTTTTTGAACAACCGGGTCGAATGTAATTGCGCCCGATAGAAAATGTAAGGCTAAATTTAATCCCCTGCTGCCCTGAAGCAGGTCCTGAATTTCTTCATCACCTTCAGTTCGGCCAAAGGCTTCATCCAGATTTGCGAAAACAAGTTCAGGCACAAGTAAACCTAAAGCACGTGCTATTTCTCCGCCAATTAACTCTGCAATTAAAGCTTTTACACCGTGTCCGGCACCTTTAAATTTTAAAACGTATTTAAGGTCATCGTCAGCTTCGGCTAATGCAGGCAAAGACCCACCTTCGCGTAAAGGCTGAATATAGCGTGTTACATTTACCGTTCTTAAAGAAAAGCTATTGTGCATTATTGTTTTTATATCTTCAAAAGTAATGAACTTTCCATTTTATAACCGACTCCTCTCTGAAATCAATTTCCTTAAGGAATACACAGGAAGTTTGACCGTATATTTGATAGAATCAATAAAAAAGACCCGGAAACTCAATGTTTTTGGGTCTTTTTCGAGGTCCCGAGCGGATTGGTACCCTGCCTCGCATGTTGCTGGTTGGCAAGCCATTGTAAAAGCATATTTTAATCTGCCAAAACATAGCCAAAACATCGGTGAATAGAGGTGAACAGATGTGAACGGATATGAACGTTTCGGTCAAAAAGGCCTTTCCGTTTTCCCATTTTTCTGAATTAAAATCTACGGTGTACCGAAGGTTGTTTTAGGCCAAGCAGTTTCTTATTTCAAAAATGCTACAACTGCAACTTATTTCTATAAGTGGTGGTAAGGATATTATAGACTGGAGTCTTATAGAGTTACTCCATTTCTGACCTTCCTTCTACCCTGATAATTACGTGCTATTTAGAACGGTACAATATAACCATCCTTTCTACCGCTATGGTGCTTGCGATTGTGTTCGTTCCCTGTATGTATTTAATGCAGCGGAGGGCAAGGGCCATAGATGACAAATTATTGCACTGCTATTATTGGATAATTGCGGAAGTGTTAAGACCGAATAATTATGTTGGGCATGAGCATAAAAAAATAGAAGATGCCTTTGTGAAAAATTTACCTGCACTTATTGAAGAAGAAAGCAAAACTGACAGGAAGTTTAAGAGGTTCGTAAAGAGCTTCGGGTATACATTAGAAACAATAAGTAACTGAGTGTAATGAAGAAAGGAGATTGCTTTAAAGCCAATTACGATGCTCTGCTTACCAAGCCATTTAACAAAGGTTGGTTTTTATGTCATGGTGTAGTAACCGGTACTGCCGGTCCGGTTAAGGATTTGCAATATGTTCATGCGTGGCTGGAATATCAGGAGCTTGTTTATGATTACAGTAATGGTGCAAAACTTATTATGCCAAAGGCACTCTATTATATGATGGGCAAAATAGATAATGTAGTAAGATACAACAGCCGGCAAGCGCTTATACTTGGCGTTCGGTATAAGACCTACGGTTGCTGGGATGAAATGTTCAATGCTTACCCTTGACCTGCCTATCCAATGGTATTAAGGCTCGTCAGTACTTTCGCCTTTCACCAAATCGTTTGCCAAGATGTAATCAATCACTTCTTTCCCATCTAAATCCATTGCTCTGATTAGGTCACCAAGCGCACTTAATATATGCTCATTGCCAAGCCTGGCTTTATTCCTTGCTGAAGTAAGTTTCGCGCTTTTACTTACAAGTTCCGGTTCAGATGCCTGAGTTGCGTAGTCCCGGTAAAGGGATGGTGGAAGCGGTAGAGTGATTTTCTGTTGCCAATCTTTTTCTGATTTGTCTTCCTCTGCTTCGTTGACTAAACGGAATGAGTTGAATCTTGGTAGTTTATACATGGTGAACGTTTTCATTTATATATCTGTCCAGTTTTAAGTACTTATCTGAACATATACTGGAAATATGTCCATCTAAGTATAAATGGGAACGTACGCCGTTGGGGTATTATGAAAGCGAGGCGGCGACTTTCGCGCCCTGGAGAATTAGGGCTAAAATAGTCCCACTAATGTACATAGTGGGACTATGACTGATAACCAGTAGTTTAGTCAAAGCGCCCTTCTTTCCTGTCCTTATAACTTTAATTATTGCGGTAAAAAGGACTTTCCTCTCATTTATTTGTATTAATAAAGGTTCCTTTATTTCATAAGAGAGTGCATTGTCAATCAATGTTAATAACTTAGCAATAGCACTTTTACCGGAACTATTTTTGCCAATCAATATCGTAATTGGCTTTATATCAATAGATTGCTTGTTTTTGAAGGCTTTATAGTTCTCAAAAGTAATTTTGCTTATTCCCATGGAAAGAGATTTTGGATGTAAACTTAAGGAAAATTACTTTTTGCCGACAGAGATGAATATTAGGGCAGGAGCTGCCAAAACATTTTTTACTTGCCAAAACACTGCCAAAACAAAAGTGTCTCGATATGAACTGATGTGAACCGGTATGAAAAGCCTTACTGTCAAAGGTGCAGCGGTGGCTTGATATGAACTGATATGAACCCCAAAGTGAGGTCCCGAGCGGATTTGTACCTTATGCTATATTAGGCTGGATAACAATCATATATATAGTGCCGATTTATTTTGGTGAAACGTGGGTGAAACAGAGAAGATACCGAACGGCATTTTCAATTTAGATGATTAGAAACGAAGGGGAATTTTCTCGATTTTTAAATTCCCCCCTTTTCTTGTTCGTAACTTGGCGGTCATAGCAAAGTTACGCCCCGACCACTCATTTTTCTTTCAGTTTGCTTTGCAGAATAATAACCCAACGGCATGAGCAACATACGTCATATATTACGCTTACATACTCAAAAGATAGCCTTCTTTGAGATAATAAAGCAAACAGGTATACTTCGTACCACGCTGAGAAAATGTATTACTGATTTCAAAAAAAGCGGCCTGAGTTTTGAAGATATAAATGAGTTAAGTGACAAAGATTTGGAGGAGCTTTTTTTGAAACCCGAAGAAAAACCTGTTGATATAATGCTGCAAAAACTCCTTGGCTTGTTTCCGGCAATGGAGAAAGAACTTAGACGTACAGGTGTTACTCGCATGACATTATGGGAAGAATACATTAAAAAATATCCTGATGGTTATGGCTATAGTAGGTTCAACAGGTATTTCAAAAAATGGACGTCCCGTATAAAACCTACTATGCATCAAGAACATAAGGCAGGTGATAAACTATTCATTGATTTCGCAGGCCAAAAATTGACCATCACAGATGAGAAAACGGGAGAGAGCATAGATGTTGAAGTTTTTGTGGCTATTCTTGGTGCCAGTCAACTAACCTATGTTGAGGCTGTTATGACACAGAAGAAGGAGGATTTTATTCCGGCCTGTGAAAATGCGTTGCAATTTTATGGCGGTGCTCCTGGGGCAATTGTCTGTGATAATCTGCGATCAGCGGTAAAGAAGAGTAGCAGGTATGAACCTTCCATAAATGAGACTTTTGCTGATTTTGCAGAACATTACAATACGGCCATTTTGCCCGCAAGGGTATATAGACCCACAGATAAAGCCCCTGTTGAGATTGCCGTTAAAATTATGTACACCCGCATCTATGCCAAATTAAGAGACTTGAAGTTTTATTCCTTGGAAGATTTGAACAAAGCTATTTGGTTAGCACTGGAAGAACATAATAACCAAATCATAACAGGGAAAGAATGCAGCCGAAGACAATTGTTCAATGAAATAGAAAAGGTGGCCTTGGTGTCCCTCCCTGTATTGCGTTACGAATTAAAAAGGCAGATGTATATAACTGTCCCTAAAAATGGACATGTTTGCCTGACCCCTGATAAACACTGGTATAGTGTGCCCTACCAGTTTATAGGTAAAAGCATAAAGGTTCATTATTCCAGTCAGCTTGTTGAAATGTTTTACCATTTCGAGCGCATTTGTTTTCACAAACGGGACAGGCTGCCATTTACTTATACAACGGTTAATGAGCATTTATTCCCTGCCTTTCGTTTTACAACCGAGTTGGCCTCGGACAGATTCGTTTTACAGGCAGAAGGAATACACCCAGATGTAAAGACTTACATCTGTGTGATACTTGAGAGCCAACGGCATCGTGACCAAGCATATAGAATATGTACAGGGGTTCTTGATTTAGCTAAGAAGGTGGGAAATGAACGTCTAACCAAGGCATGCCAGCGTGCTACAAGCTGTGGCATCTATAGTTACAGAATTATAAAAAAGATATTGGAACAAGGATTAGATATGCAAGAGGAGGAAGTTGAACACCTAAAGATGCCCGAACACAATAATATCCGGGGCAAAGAATATTACCAATAAACGATAGTATTAATTTTCTTAAAAACTAAAAAACATGAATGACACAACGTTAGACAAAATGAAGAAGATGAACCTGCATGGTATGCACAGGGCTTTTAAAACAAGTATTGAATCCGGTAAAATGGAGGATTATACTGCTGATGAAATGGTATCGACTCTTATAGAATCGGAGTCAGACGACAGGCGTAACCGTGGTATAGTGCGGCAACTTAATAATGCCAAGTTTCGTTACAAAGCTTCACTTGAGGAACTCAATTATGGCACCGATCGTAACTTGGATAAGAATCAAATAATGCGTTTTGGTGATTGCACTTTTATCGGTAAGCATGAAAATATATTAATTACCGGCAGTACAGGCATTGGTAAAAGTTATATTGCTTCGGCAATTGGCCATCAGGCTTGCAGTCTTAACCATAAAGTTATGTATCATAACACGGCGAAACTTATGGGCAAGCTTAAAATTGCCAAGGGCGAAGGTTCTTACGTAAGAGAGATTGCTAAAATAGAGAGGCAGAGCCTTTTGATACTTGATGATTTCGGATTACAGCCATTTGACCAGCAAAGTAGGTCAATACTAATGGAAATCATTGAAGACAGGCACGGGAAGGCCTCGACTATTATAACATCGCAGGTTCCTGTAAATAAATGGTATGATATAATCGGAGAACAAACAGTGGCTGATGCCATAATGGATAGGATTATTCACCAAGCACACCGATTAGAGATTAAAGGGGAATCCATGAGAAAGAAGGATGCAAGAATTGCTGCTTGAGTTATTAAGGAAGTTTCAAAAGAGAAACGTTCGTAAATGCGTATTAATTCAACCTCCGATAATATTATCGGAGGTTGAATGTACTTTCATAGCAAATTGTATTATTTATATCCTAACATTAGCCTACCGGCGACCTCTATAAATGAACCTGTATATACTATAATGTCAGCTTCGGCTACGGAGCTATAGCGTATATAGTATTGCAAGCCAGTGAGCTATGATAAAAAAACATATATTATAACCCAGTATTAATGCAAGATATGATGGAAATATGCTCAAGCATGCTGAAAAATACTTGCGAATGCACATAAGCCTATAAAAAGCTATAAATAATGCGACAGCAGATAGCACAATGCCCTAAATTGCCATCCAAAGCCACTCCCGTATCATACGAAGGTGCTTTTGACCAAAGCAATATAATCCGTCAACATGAAAATAATGCGGTTCCGTATGCTTTCTTATTTAATTGGTAAGCATTCCACCAAGTACATTTTGACAACGGATTAAATGCATCGTACTTTTGTTGCCCAAAAACAGTGGGTTGCTAAAATAGTGGAGGCGGTAAGTGACAGGGAATATGTAAAGGGGCAAAAGAAAGCAGCATACATAAATGAAAACGGAATGAAAATTAATGTAATCTTTGTGCTATGGAGAATAATGTGAAAATAACCTCGAAAGGCATAAGCAAGATACTGAGAAAGTATAATTCTCAATTGTCAATTGCCGAGTATATCTGGAATGGCTTTGATGCTCATGCAGATACGGTTCAACTTGATTATGTTACTAATGAGCTTGGTTTGATAAAGGAAATAAAGATTACAGACAATGGATATGGAATAGATTATAATAAACTCACAGAAAAATTTAAGCCTTTCTATGAATCAGAGAAAGTCATTGAAATCACCTCCCCAAAACACCATTCTACCCTGCATGGAAAAAATGGGGTTGGTAGACTTACATTTTTTACATTTGCTCAAAATGCTAAATGGTTAACTACATACCGTGACAACAAGGGCCTTTCAAGTTATTCTATTCGAATAAGTATTGAAAAATTAAATACTTATCAGCCAGAACTTTTAAAAATTCCTTTATCTAAAGAAACCGGAACAAGCGTTTCTTTTCAGGATGTTTCTGTTTCGAAGGAAGAAATGGAAAATTCCATTTTACCTTTCTTGGTGTGTGAGTTTTGTTGGTATTTGGAATTAAATAAGAAAAATAATTTTAGGATTTTAGTAAACGGAACCCCTCTTGACTATACCAATAATATTGCAGATTACCAAGCAGACCAAGAAATAGTTTATGAAGAAAGTAAAACAACCTTTCGTTTCAGGTACATTCAGTGGAAGGAGTCTCTTTACAAAGAGTTTTCCAAATACTACTTCTTAAACAGTAAAGAGCAGGAGGTATATAAAGATTTTACTGCGTTAAATAAGAAAGGGGACGAATTTTATCATAGCCTTTTTATTGAAAGTGACCTTTTTGATGATTTTGATTTTAAGAGTTCTGAGGAGAGTGGACAGGTGAATTTCTTCGGGAAAGCCAAGTCTTCCCCCGAATATAAATTTCTAATTAAAGAGATAAACCAGTATTTAAGAGACAAAAGAAAACCGTTTCTTAGAGTATTTGCTTCAAGGCTTGTTGAAAAATATGAGCAAGAGGGGATTTTACCAACTTATGAAAATGAATGGGAGACAAAATTTAAAAAACCACAATTAGAAGAAACCCTAATTGGTCTATATGAAGCTCAGCCAAAATTATTCAGCAGCTTAAATATTGATCAGAAAAAGACGTTCGTAAGGCTTTTAGACTTGATTCTTGATTCAAATGAGAGAGGGAATTTATTTAGAGTTTTAGAAGAAATAATTGAACTTGAGCCCGAAGAAAGGGAGGATTTGGCAAATTTATTTAAAACCACACATCTTAGTAGAATTATAGAGTGTGTTAAGTTGATTGAGGATCGTTATAAAACCTACTATCAATTAAGCGATTTGGTTTTCAATCCTGATTTGAAAGCAAACGAGGTGGATCATTTACAGAAGGTAATTGAAAGCCATTATTGGTTTTTTGGAGAGCAATATCACTTAGTAACAGCAGCGGAACCTAAATTTGACGAGGCTTTAAGGCGTTATCACTATCTTTTATATCAAGAAGACGTGGATAAAAAAATTGAACACCCAAATAAATACAAGGAAATGGATATTTTCGCTTGTCGCCAAAATATTTTGGTTGACAGGATTGAAAACATTGTTGTTGAATTAAAGCATCCAGATATTAATCTGGGGAGAAATCAATATATCCAAGTAGATAAATATTTAGAAACTATTCTCAAGGAACCTAAATTCAATGCAAACACTATGTCTTGGGAATTCTATCTTGTAGGGAAAGATTTTGACACCTCTGGGTTTATTGAGCGACAAATAGAAACGAACGCAAATCATGGCATCAAATCATTAATCCACTGGCATGACAAAGGGCGTGTAAAAATTTATGCTAAGAAGTGGAGTGAAGTATTTACGGAATTCGAGATTAAGCACAAGTTTTTGGATGCTAAACTGAAACTTGAAAGAGACCAACTAACAAATGAATTGACAACAGCGAAGGCCGTTGTTAAGGCAGCCCAGGAAAATTCGGCAATTCAGCCCAAAGAAGTTGAAATACCTGTTCCGCTCAAAAAGGATTAATTTAGAATCACTTAATTAATTAATCGAAAGCATACTTTAATTAGAATGTGTTATAATGTTGCTGCAAGACAGCGTACTGAAGACTTAGAGAAAAAATATGGCATAAAACCTAATGTGGAACTTGATGCACATAAATATTATCATGTAAGTGGCTACACTCACCCTATATTGCCTGTGTTAATATGGAAAAGCGGTAAAAGGTTCGAGCTAATGCGGTGGGGATTGATACCTTCTTGGACAAAAGGCGAGGAGAAGGCAAAAGAGGTTAGTAATATGACATTAAATGCAAAAGCTGAAACAATTTTTGAAAAGCCGATGTATATGCGATCTATTGCTAAAAGCCGATGTATTCTTCCAGTTGATGGTTATTATCAATGGAAGGAGGTAGGTAAAATGAAATACCCTCATTACATATACCCTAAAGATAAGGGTGTCTTTTCATTGGGTTGTATCTATGACACATGGATTAGTGAGGCTACCGGAGAAGTAGTTAACTCATTTAGTATTATTACTACTGAAGCAAATGAAGTAATGGCAATGATCAATTCTGGTAAACGGATGCCACTAATACTGGATGATAAGGGATGGCAACAATGGATTAATCCTAAAAGCACAAAAAAAGAAATTCAAGGCCTATTAAAACCTTCGCCAAATGAGATATTAAGCTATCATACGATTTCTCACACAATTTCTCATCCAAACATGAATACTAATTACCCTGACATCCAAAACGAAGTATTGTACTATTGGAATAAGTAAATAGCAATGGTATCTTGCAATTTAGTAAATTTGCTATATGGAATATAAAATCAAGCAATTTGCCCAATTGATGATATTGTGTCACGATGTGGCATTATCTTATCATGAAATATCCGGTGGCAGCACTACAATAGATTCTTTCCAGATTGCCGAACACCCTGAGATTGTAAAAGGAAGAATAGGGGATTTTATGAAATTGACTTATGATAAGGTAATTAAGAATCAAGAACATAAAGCCATATATGATGAACTTTGCAAAGCCAAAAATGATGATGTTTTTTTGCAAATGTTAAGAACCCGCAATCGATTACTTAACAATGGAATATTGCTAAAGTAAGCACTGGAATGATGAAGAAAAAAACTATTGAAGATAGAATAGCAACGAGGGGAAAAAGTGAGACGAAGCTTAATTGCCTCTCTTTCTTTTCTGGGGCTATGGGATTAGATATTGGATTGGAAAAGGCAGGCATTAATGTTCTTCTTGCCTGTGAGATAGATAATGCAAGCCGGGAAACTATAATAACAAATGATAAAAAAGTAGGCTTAATCGGAGATATACGTGATTATAGCTATGAGGAAATACTTAAACACTCCGGCCTAAAGTCATACAAGGAAATAGACCTAATTGTCGGCGGGCCTCCTTGTCAGGCTTTTAGTACTGCCGGGAAAAGAATGGGATTTGAGGATGTGCGCGGTAATGTGTTTTTGAAATTTATTGATCTCTTATTGACAGCGAGGCCTAAATATGCGATAATTGAGAATGTGCGTGGCTTACTTTCATCCACAATGACCATTGATATTAATGATGAAGTTACGCAATCATTCCCTGTAGATTATAAAAATATTGCAGGCTCTTCCTTATACTACATTAAGAAAAAACTCGAACTTGGTGGTTATACGGTAACATTCAATTTATACAACTCAGCGAATTTTGGAACACCACAAGTTAGAGAAAGGGTGGTTATGATTTGCACCCGGTTAAAGAAACCCGTACCCCATTTAGAACCTACGCATTCAAATGACCCTAAGTTTAATCTTAAGCCATGGAGGACATTTAAAGATGCTGTAATCGGACTTAATACAAAAGAAGCAGAGTATGTTAACTTTTCAGAAAAACGGCTGGTATATTTTAGAATGTTAAAGGAAGGTCAATATTGGAAAGATTTGCCCAAGGATATACAGCTTATTGCTTTAGGAAATTCATACCATCTTGGCGGTGGTAAGACAGGGTTTTTTAGGCGACTTGCTTGGAATAAGCCCTCCCCAACTGTAGTTACACACCCTGCAATGCCTGCTACAGAACTTGGACACCCCGAAGAAGATAGGCCACTTTCTGTCCAAGAGTATAAAAGAATCCAGCAGTTTCCAGATAATTGGGAAATATGTGGCGCAATAATTGACCAGTATAAGCAGATAGGTAATGCTGTGCCGGTAGGCCTTGGATTTGCAATTGGTAGTACAATCATTAAGCATCATCAGAATAAGGCTTTTAAAATTATACCTGGGTTTACCTATTCAAGATACGTTAATACATCAGAAGTCACTTGGGAGGCAGATTTCTTTAAGAGGGCAAAGCAGTCCCACCAAGAATCGAAGAAAAAACAGCAGACTGTTTTAGATTTGGTATAGTTCCTTAATTCCCATACTTTTATGCCATATTTTTCATGGTATGAAAGAAAACGCAAAATTTGATACTTTAAGTAGTCGGCTTGCTATAATAACAGCAAAGGCCGTTGCTCAAAAGGCCTATACTATTGAGTTGGAAACGGTAATTACAGTTGCGTTTTCCGATATACGGAACTTACCAGCCCTTGGATTTAAACAGGATACTCCTATCTCAAATAAGGAGTATGTTGAAAAATGGGTTATGAGATACTTAAAGGCGTATGAAAATCGCCCCTCTATTAGAAAAAAGAAACCGAGCGGAACATATCCTGATCCTATAATGAAGACCATATTACAAGCCAGGTTATCAATGGCTAATGAAAAATTTATAGAGCAATTAGAAGCCGGCCATCAAATTATAATGAATATTGAAAACTTGGTTGGTGAATTGCTGGAAGAATATCTTGCAGATAAGTTATGTAAAGATGGGTGGTGCTGTTGTTGGGGAAATACCATAGATGCAGTTGATTTTTGTAAGGTGGATGGAACATTGTTGCAAGTAAAAAATAGTGATAATTCTGAAAATAGTTCGAGTAGTCGAGTTCGTTTAGGAACTACAATATTAAAATGGTATCGTCGTAAATCTACAAAACAAGAAGCTTTTATGTGGGATAAGTTGCATGAACTTGTAGGGAGGAAAGATTTAACAGAGCAAGATTTCAGGAAATATGTTGCTGGAGTTGTAAAGAATAACCCAGCCTGCGTATTTATAGCAGAGGATAGCAAACTAAATATTTAACGATGGCGTATACTTTATATGATCAGAATGGACTTGAGATAACGCATCACGACTTACAAGATAAAACTAAGTGGTGTAAAGATGGTGAAAAGGTTGAGCAATCTTTTGTGCGGATTCATGGAGAGGCTTTGGGTATATTAATAAATCCAGAAAAGGAAAATAATGCTTACGCGCCAGATCTTTTGCACGTAATGGATAATATTAGGGGTGATCTCAAAACACAAAACACTCCATTTTTTCAAGCACAACGATTATTTGGAATTGACCCCACATTTGTAGTCGTTTTTAATTTAAAGGATAGAACCCGTTATCAAAACTTATATCCAGACATAGATATTTATTATTGGGTAGATTGGATTGCTGTGAAATTTATGATGGGTGGAAGGGAAATAGTTGCTCAACCATTATACGGAGTATGGAAAACCTCATTTAAGGAACTGGACAATTATTTAGAAACATGCCCGCTGCATGAATACCAGCAGCGTCGTTATGATAATAAAGGTAATGCCAAATCAAGCTTTGTCTTAGATATACGTAATCCTTGTTTTAATAGATTAATATGAAAATGACACTAAAAAGGAAGACTATAGATTTGGAGAAATACACGGATGAAGATGTCATAGCTTTTAGAATTCAGGTTGATAAAGAATTTAAAAGAAGGAATATCAAATTCTCTGTGGGGGAAATTGGAGAAACGATTGCTATAAATTATTTCAATGATACACCCCGGCTTTCAAATCTTCAAAAAGCACCAACAGGAACTAAAAATGTGGATGCATTGTCAAGAAATGGAGAACGATATTCAATTAAAACAATTAAAGATGGCAGTAAAACTGGGACTGTTTATCCTGATCCAGCTAATAAAAACAAACAATTATTCGAGTATCTTCTTGTCGTACAGCTTAATGACAATTATGAATTGAGCGCCTTGCATGGGTTTTCTTGGGAGCAATTTCTAAAAGTAAGGCAATGGGATAAGACGATGAATGCGTGGTACATTCCACGAACAATAAAAGCATTAAAGCAGGGAGAAAGTATATATGAGCAGCAGTAGAATTCATGGTAATTTAAGAACGATTGATCTTTTTTGTGGAGCAGGTGGCAGTAGTTATGGGGCGAAAAAGGCCGGAGCAGAAATTATTGCCGGGTTTGATATTTGGAACCCTGCAATTATTGCATATAAAGCTAATTTCCCCAAAGCGAAGGTTTATGAAAGTGACATAAGAAATCTAATGCCGGAAAAGGTCAAGAAAGAAATTGGGGAGATTGATTTAATATTGGCTTCTCCAGAATGTACAAATCACTCTGTTGCAAAAGGGGCAAGAGAACGCAGTGAAGAAAGTAAGATGACCGCTTTTCAGGTTACACGGTATGCTGAAGTATTTAGGCCTAAATGGATTGTAATTGAAAATGTAGTTGAAATGGCTTCATGGAGTGAGCACCCGAAACTATTAGAGGAATTATGGAATTTGAATTATTTTGTCAAAGAACTTAAATTAAATTCTTCTAACTTTGGTGTACCCCAGGCAAGGAAGCGATTGTTTTTACTTTGCTCATTGTCAAAAGAGTCAAAAATCCCTGTTACGAAAAATAGGAAACCCATTCCTGTATCAAGTGTTATTGATTGGTCTGATAAGTACAGATTTACTCCGCTTAATAAGAAAGGAAGAGCAAAAAAGACACTGAAGAGGGCCAATAATGCTATTGAGGCTCTTGGAAGGAATAAACCTTTTATAATGGTTTATTACGGTACTGGTGATGGCTGGCAAAGTATTGATAAGCCTCTCAGAACTATTACCACGCTTGATAGATTCGCATTGGTATTACCTAATGGTAAAGACCACAAGATGAGAATGCTTCAGCCGGAAGAATTAAAGCTTGCAATGGGCTATGATAAGAATTTTACTCTTGATCTTGAATTAACGCGCAGGCAAAAAATCATGCTAATGGGAAACGGGGTTTGCCCCCCGGTCATGACTTCAATTGTTAATTCTTTATGTTACAATGATTAAAGATTTAAAATTAGAAGTACTGGAAGATACGATGAGTACCGGATTATCTCCAAGAAATGGAGGGTACATGCATGGGGCTGCATCTGTGTGTCTTGATCATTGCAAGCATGCGTTAATTTCAAGTTTTCATGTCCGGGGATATATTAACCAGGAATACAATTTAGTGCGATGTGCAATTACAGATGCTGATAGGAAAAGCTTTGGTGATTTAGAAGAGGCGACAGAGTATGGAGCAATGGGAGTTGCAATTGCTATAATTCATGACCAAACTCAATGGCAAGTTAAACGTGCCTGGAAAGGAACCTATTTTGATTTTTGGGTAGGAAATTCTAATGGTGCTGTACTCTTCCAAGAATATTTGAAACTTGAAATAAGTGGAGACTTGAAGGGGACTGATGCTGAAGTTGAAGCCAGATTAAAAATAAAAACAGATCAAATTAGAAGGTCTGCTCAACCTGCGCTATTGTCATGTGTTATCATAGTTGAATTTGGCACACCTAAATCTATAACTCATGTGGAATGAATGAACTTGAAAATAAAATAAATTCTTGGCATGAAGAAGCAATGGATTTAGCTGAGATGGCCTTCTTTGCTAAAAAACGTAGTGAGTTGTATTCATATTGGAAATATATTCATAGGGCATTAAATTATGAAAAAGCCTCGGCAAGGACATTAATGAACGAACTTAAATTAGAGCCTACAAGATCAATTTTATTTCAAAGTGCAACATATTTAGCACTTAACCTTGACCTTTTTGATGAGGCAAGGCAATTGATACGTGAAGCACTTGAAGGAAATCCACCGTTACATATAAAAGAAGAATTAGAAAAGTTAAATTCTAAAATACAAAGGAGGGAAGAAATCAGGTCTAAATCTCTTGCTATTTCCCAGGTTCTTTTGGATAAGGACGAATTAACCCCTGAAGATGTAAATCATGCGATGCAAAGTTCATTTGCAGCATTAGAAAGACAATTTGGTAAAGAAACTGTTGATGAATTTTTAAATCGCATAGCGATAGAAGTTTTCCTTGAAAGTAAAAATATAGTTTCAAATCCTGACTACCAGATATTTGAAGATGCGCCACCTCTTAATAAAAATTGGATAAATGATAAAAAAGGCAGCTTAACATGGAGTTTCTGGAAAGCATATAAAGTATATTTAGATAAAAAGAAATTTGCAAGTACTACTATAAAAAAGCTTGATTTACTTACCGACGATATATTAACTCGCATAGGAGACCCATCAAAAGGGGGTAAATGGGAAAAAAAAGGTATGGTAGTTGGAGATGTACAATCAGGGAAAACAAGTAACTACGTAGGTTTAATCAATAAGGCTGCTGATTTAGGGTTTCGCATTGTTATTATTTTCTCCGGATTATATGAGAATTTAAGACAACAAACACAAGAGAGAATAGATGAGGGTTTTACAGGATATATCTCGGATTTAAAAAATCCGGATGTTCATAACCCAATTGGAGTTGAGCTTTACCGAACTCCTAAAAAACTTCCCGTTCACCCCATTACACGTGCTGGTGAAGCTGGTGACTTGCGAAAATCAGCGCTTCCAAATCTTCCAATCACTACAAATGATTATTATGCAATTGTTGCCAAGAAGAATCCGGCGGTATTGAAGACATTATTAAACTGGCTTCATACAAGAGCAGAAAGTGATGGCAATTATAAAATAATAAAAAATATTCCACTATTAGTAATAGATGATGAGGCTGACTATGCTTCTATAAATATTGATAAAGAATTTGTTTCACAAATCAACGGGTCTATTCGAGCTACATTATCTTTATTTGAGCAGAGTGCATTTGTCGGATATACTGCTACTCCATTTGCTAATGTTTTTATTTCAGATTATAATGAAACAGAAGGGAAGGAAATGGTAATTGAAGGCAAAAAGTATAAATTAGGTGCAGACTTATTTCCAAAGGATTTTATTATTAATCTTCCACCTCCATCAAACTATATTGGTTATTCTAAAGTATTTGATACCAAATTAAAGACTACTGAAGAATACAATGAGGGGGATTTACCAATGATAAATATTATTAATGACTATGAATCTTATATTCCACAAGGGCATAGTAAAGATGATGAACTTCCAAGTAGTATCCCGCCCAGTATGCAAACTGCTATTAATGCTTTTATCATTGTTTGTGCGATTAGATCTGCAAGAGGTGAGCCTAAAGAACATAATTCAATGCTTGTGCACGTTTCCTGGTATGTGAAGTGGATAGATATGTGCGCCTATCTGATTTATAAATATACTGCAAATGCAAAAAAACTTATTGTCGAACAAGAACCTTCTTTTATTTCTGAATTAAAATCAGTTTGGGAGAAGGAATTCAAAAACCAAACAGCTAATATTATTAAACAATTGGATTATAATGACCCTCTCTTAATAGAGCATACTTGGGATGAAATCCAGCCATTTCTTTTAATAGCGATTCAAAAAATTGAAGTAAGAGCAGTTCATGGTGCCAAAAAAGATTTGGTTTATGCAAATAATACACCGCTGAATTATAAAGATTATGTTGATGGCTTGTATGTTATTGCAGTTGGTGGGAATAAATTATCACGGGGGCTTACTTTGGAAGGATTATCAATTAGTTACTTTTTAAGAGCAAGTAGGTTTTATGATACATTACTTCAAATGGGTAGATGGTTCGGATATAGACCTGGTTATGCTGACTTATGTAGGCTTTTTACAACTGAGGAATTGATTACATGGTATCAATATATTGCTAATGCCACAGATGAGTTAAAGGAACAGTTTGATATGATGGAGCTTGCTGACCGCACTCCAGAAAATTTTGGACTAAAAGTTAGATCTGCCCCAGGAATGCTAATGATTTCTTCTGCGGCAAAAATTAAAGGGGCAACAGATCTTAGTTTTAGTTTTTCTGGCGATCTTATTGAAACTTATATGATAAGTAAATCGGAGGATTCGTTACGTAAAAATTTACATGAATTAAATAATTTAGTTGAAAAATTAGGTTCTGTCTCAGGAATCATACGGCAAATGCAGCCTTATATTTGGGAAAATATTAAATATAGCCAAATAGATGATTTTATTGCAAATTATAGGATAAAACAGTTAAATATAAACACTAATTATATTCGAGGATATATTGGGCAGCAATTAAAGCATGGTAATTTAAATAATTGGACAGTTGTTTTGATTAATAATTCAAAAGCAAATCAAGTGTATGAGATTAAAACCTCAAATGGAGCAATCAATGTTGGATGTACATTCCGGAAGGAAGTTATTGAAGAAGATGCATCTGGTAATTTAATTATTGATCAACAGAAATACATCATAAGAAAATCTCATATAATTAGTCCTCCGCATGAATATCTTGATATGGAAGAAACAGATAAAAGATACATCGATGCAACAATTTTAACACAAAACGAAAGTAAAGCAAAAACTCCACCCCAGAACCCTGTTGGAAAATACATAAGAAAATATCGGGGATCCGCAAATGCGCTTCTATTAATATATGTTTTAGATACAGATGGGTTTGGAGGGTCAACAGGGCTTCCAGCTATTGGATATGCATTAAGTTTCCCCGAAATCGAAAATGATGAAAAAATTCCCTATAAAGTAAACCAGCAATTTTTGGAAAATATGTTTGCTATTCCTGAAGATGCTGAAGAAGATCCGGAGGAGGATGTTAGTTAGAATAGTAATAAAGCCATCAAGATGTTAATCAGTGCAGGCAATGGTTGGATTATGCTGTTAAAGAAGTAATGTACTTATCAGGGCTTTTTTGCCAATTACATACAGCATCTTCTATTACCTGCATCCCAAAATATAATTCTAAGTGTTCTCCCAGTTCCTGCAAGTAATAATTTAAGGTGTTATCGGGCATTTTGCCGTCCCCGAATAGCAACCGTGCGCCAGTAAGTGGGCCAGTTGCCCCGTGCAGATATGGATTCCCAGGCTCAATGATTGCCAATCCAAGTTTCCCAACCATAGATAAGTAATCGAACCTTCCTACCCTGCCAAACTGAAAGACTGCATCCATTGATTTGTATAAAGCATCAAATAATACATGAGGAGATACTCCAGTTTTTGCCTGCATTGTATTAATTAAATCATGGTGCGTATGTTTTGGCCCAATCCAATTAACGTAGGTGGCAACTGCCATACCCGTATGACTATCATTCAGGCTCAGGTATTTCCGATGGTTCCCAAAAGCACCCCTTTGTAGTAGGATGCTCTTGTTTGCATCAAGCCATGTGCGAAAACTATTAGGGTCGATACTCGTTTTCTTCCAGTCCCAACATACTTCACCGCCTAAACCACTATATACATCTTGAACCCAGCGCCATTTTGTTTTCTTTTCATCTTCTCCGAAGTGAGTAGCAAGAAAAACCAACCAAAAGGCCTCATCAATATTGCCATGTTGCTTGTGATAGATAGCAGCCTTTAGTGGGTTAAAATTATTTCTGGTAACATCTATGCTATCCTGGCTTTGAATTTTATCCCGAATATCTGTTATCAGTTGAATCCGTTTAATGCTATCCACTATATGCCTGGTAAAGCAATCAAGCTTTGCAATAGTATTAATGCCAGGCAGGTTCTTATTCTTTTCAAAAGAAACAAGTTTTGCTTTAATCGTTGCTAAATCTGTTTTCATATTGCTATAAGCTCAAAGTATGATGAAATTAGTTATCGTATTGCATCCCGCTTCCTTTTGCTGAAAATAAATTAACTGAATAAGAGAAGCAAAAATTCGAGCCAAGCGTTTGTTATTCGATTTTTTCCGCTCGGGGATAATTGATTTATTTGCCTGATACGGAACATAAGCCAATACCCGTATCTGAATACGGATGATAACAGATATTAAAAACTTCACTGCAACTTTTAATAGGATAGCCCACAGCAAATCGGAAGACAGTGTTTTTACCGACTTCCTTGATATGGTGATATGTGCATTATCATTGGGCCAGTATGAGGAAGAGTACCTGTCAATAGTAAAGCGGTATAAGAAAGAGGAAGTAAACCTGTTCTGTGAATTGCTGGCAGAGATGCTAATAATAATGGATAACGAAGGAACAGGATTGCAGGATTGTCTTGGTGAGTTTTTTCAGAACAACATCAGCAGGGGAAAGAATGGCCAGTTCTTTACACCGGAGCATGTTTGCGATGCCATGTCAGCCATGCTAATAAATAAGGGTGAAAAGAACAAAACCATTTTAGACCCCTGCTGTGGTTCCGGCAGAATGTTATTGAGTGCGGCCAAAATTTCGCGGAATAACACCTTTTATGGCTCCGATATAGATTACAGGTGTGTAAAAATGACAGCAATAAACCTATGTCTCAATGCGCTTCCTGGTGAAGTAGCATGGATGAATACACTAAGTATGGAACATTGGGGCGGTTATACTATTGGATATACTGATCCACGTTTGCATATTCCTATTATAACCAAGCTATCTGCCAACGAGGGAATTATTTATAACAGGGCGTCAATAAATGAAAAAGCCGGAAAACAGATAGACCCACCCAAAGTCATTACGGTAATACAGCCCAAACTCGACCTTTAAAAACAATGGAGACAATCTATGTGAAATTTATCCCGTCACTTATATCTGACCACTGGTTGGCGGATTTGGGAGAATTGGAAACAGAACTGAAAAAGATAATGCCTGATGTGAAAACAATCAGCTCGCGTGGCTTCAAGGAATACAAGCACTACAAAATACAAGATGTTTTCACATGCAGTAATTCTGACCAACCTATTGAAGTGGAGGGTGTAATAGTAATCGAACTGAACGTAATACCAAAAAATCTATGACAAAGAAGATTGGCAAAGAACAGGATTTAAAGAAATTTGATGGGCGAAATGATGAACTCGACCCTCGTTATATTTTCAATATGACAGCCACTCAATTACTTACCGAGGCCCTGAAAGGAGAGTTCGATATTACTTATTTAATCAAGAGGCAACTTGCAAATAGGGGCCTTGATAGAGACGGCAAGTGGGTTGGGTTTGATAAAGCCAAGGAGCTGCACCAGATTAAATAAACCAACTGAACTTCCGATAATATTATCGAAGGTTAAATGTCCTTTTGGACTACATTATATAAGGTATACGCAGCTTGTATCGGCTACGGTCTCTGCCACAAATCTCTATCCTTAGTTATTCCTAATAGCTTATTACCCCGTGTCGTACGCCTACTTATTACTGTAATCCGATACTACTGCTGGGGCACACCGTTTAATATAGCTTCCTGATAGATGTAACCCCACTGACCTTGCCTTCAATAATCCTACTTTCACGTTTTCCGCCTGATTCTACTTCAAGAATAAACAGGGGATGGTGCAAGGTTATGACAGAGGCTTTGAAAACATCACCTTCTTTAAGACGGCTATTTTTAGATGTAAGTACTTTGAATATTGATTTACCAATGTACTCAACAGTTATAATAATATTAGGCTTAAAGCTTAATTCAAATTTCTGGCCGGGTTTAAGCTTTGGGATTTTTAACTCTGATATTTCTTTTGGCGCTTGACTGCCTTCTGTATTAAATGACAAAAGCAATTCATCCCAGGATGGATGCCCGATATAGTTTGCTAATATGTCAAGCGTATATGCACGGGGTTCTTTTTCGCCCTTGACAAATCCGAACAGCCTCTTTAAGGTGGAACTGCTGATCCTGCATTTGCAGTCAGTCTGTATTTTTTCAGCAAGGGTATCACAGTCGCGGGAGTAACGGATAAGTTGCCCGGCCTTCTGTTCGATTTTCTTTTTTATGATTTCGGATAGCATGGCACCAAAAATATAATGCAAAACAGATGGTTTTACCGAATGAAAAAAATAACCGTTTTGAACGAAATGAACGATACGAATGAAGTGAACTCAAAAGAACTAAATGCTTCTTGTAAGTCTCGTCTTTATTGATGAATATTGCATCGAGGAGCTTAATTAGTAGCGGTTTTTTCCACTCGTGGAAGCGGGATAATTTTACTTACTAACCAAAATTAAACAAGCTATGAAACATCTAAACCTTAAACTTTTAACCACCTTTATTTGTCTGGCTGGCTTTGCAAATTCTCAAATAGTTACCACCTTAGCGGGAGGGTTTACCGGAAACACTGATGCCAATGGAATTGGTACGGCCGCAAGCTTTGATCAGCCAATAGGAGTAGCCACCGATGGTGCAGGTAATTTATACGTGGCTGACCAGCTAAACGATCAAATACGCAAGATTGATATTTCCACCGCGGCAGTGACCGTATTGGCTGGAGGCTTCAATGAGCCGACAGGGGTAGTTTATGATGGAAGTGGTAATTTATACGTTGCTGATTGGAGTAACAATGAGATTAGGAAAGTTGTTATTTCCACGGGTGTGGTTACTACATTAGCTGGTGCGGGCTCTGGTTATCCCGGTTCCACAGATGGAACTGGAACAGCAGCAAAATTCAAAGAGCCCTATGGAATTACCTATGATGGTAGCGGCAATCTATATGTGGCGGATATGGGCAACAATGAAATACGCAAGATTGTAATTTCCAGTGCCGTTGTTACCACTTTAGCTGGCTCCACTACAGCAGGCTCAGCAAACGGAACCGGTACGGCAGCAAGGTTCAACTATCCGTTCGGGTTGACCACGGATGGGAAAGGCAACCTATATGTGGCGGATTATGCGAACAACGAAATACGGCAAATAGTTATTTCCAGTGGGGTTGTCACCACATTGGCCGGTTCAACTACAGCAAGTTCAGCCGATGGAATTGGTACAGCAGCAGGTTTCAGCATTCCATACGATGTAGTCTGTGACGGGAATGGCAATTTATATGTAGCTGATGGAGGCAATCAGGAGATACGAAAGATTGTTATTTCCAGTGCATCGGTAACGACCCTTGCAGGTTCTACCACGGCGGGCAATGGCAATGGAACGGGAACGGCCGCAAGTTTTCACCAACCGAGTGGAATAACAATAGATGCAAGCGGTAATCTATATGTAGCTGACGAAGAGAACAACTTAATAAGAATGATAAGCTCTATCCCAACATCTATGAACGAATTAGCTCCTATGCCAGCATCTATTTCACTTTATCCCAACCCTGCAAATAATCTCCTATATCTGTCATTCAATATGCAAATCTTATCAGATGCGGCAGTAATAAAAGTAATTGACATAACAGGCAGAGAAGTATTGAGTAAGAATTCAACGGTCACTAACGGTAATTTAATTCCAATAGATATTGGCACACTCACCCAGGGAATATATTTTGTGAAAGCGATTACAGACCAAACTACATTAGTTGCAAAATTCATTAAAGAGTAGCTTCCTATACTAATTGATATTAAATAGATTTTGAATACAATGATGATGTTTTGGCGGCAGGAAAATTGATCACCTTCCCTCCCGACAACTCTCCTACGATCGACCGGTACTTGCCATTGACTTTATGCCAAAGCCTGCAATCGCTATGAGTGATATTATGCTGAGCAAGTCTTGCCTTAAGCCATGCGGATAGCTTGCCATCATCCCAAATATCGAATACATTGGCAAATACTCCATCGCAAAATGGGTCACCGTAACCCATATAATTTTGAATGCGAGAGAAGCTCAATGTCCATACTTGTTCTTGTGGAATACAGTGGAAATCATAATTTGACGGTTCACTTCCATAAAGTTTGCCGAACCTTCTCTTCAACACCCCAATAAACTTCTCACAGTATTGCGAAATATTACTCGCCCTTACTGCATCAAAGGCATCGTCTTGAAACACATCTCCGCTACCGGCAGTATATGTACCATCAGGCAGGCAGAGCCTCCATAGGCCACTGCCGTTGCTTATAAGCCTCGTAGTGCCTTTGACATAAAACATCAGTGGCGCCCGTTTTACCAGCCCATGTTTTTTGACAATAGTGGCCATCCATTCCAAGAGAAGTTCATTCCCATAGCTGATATGAAAAAGTTCATCATTGTAACCCTTGTGGTCAAGAATATTCCCTATCGCCATAATAAGTGCACCATCCGGTGTTTCAATCTTCCACAAGTCCACCTTATCGGAAATAACGGTAAGCAACCATCCGTCCTTTTCATACATGGCGCTCTCGCCCTGGTGCTCTAAGCCCCATTGAGTAAGTTCAATTGTATCGTCGGAATGTAGCTCTTTGCAAGGGTCTTGTTCCATATTATCTGTGATTATTTACTTTATATATCGGCCAGAAAAAGTAGAAATTACCTTCCCTAACAGCCCTGTAATGCCATACGGAGAGGCAGATACGTACAAGCCACTGGTATCCATCCGGTAAAAACCTTCCTGTTTCCGCCACACGGAAAAAGAAACAGGCTAATTTCAAGGTAGTACTCGTGAGGCCCTATTTATATATGTTTCACGGGTTTTGTGAAATCAAATTAATAACTTAAAACAACAACAAAATGAAAAACACAAATTCAAAGTACACGGAGGTAATTGCAGATTACATCAAAGCAAATCCTGGCGCAACCCTGGATGGTATTAAAGAAGGCAACCCCAAAGTATCACATGTTATGGTAGTCAAAGCCTTGAAGGACTTGCAGGCAGAGAACCTTCTTACAGTCAGTGATGCCGGTGAGCATACATTTGTTTCTAAAAAGAATGCTACCGCTATTGAGCCCAAAGCAGACGCTAAAGATGATAAGAAGACAGAGAAAAAGGATGCTGCTAAAAAGATCGAGGAAGAAGATTTGGGAGCACCTACCGTTACGGGCCGCGACAATACTAAATACGCTTTTAACGGCCAAAACAAACTCAGCAAAGGCAGGCTTGTACACTCGGTAATAAAGAAGTACACGGAAAGCAACCCTAAATCATCCCTTACCAAAATTGAAGAGGTATTTGATTCTCAGAAGATACAGCCTCGTTTCGGAGTTATCGCTGAGCATTCGGCTGCAAAGAAAATGACCAAGAACAATGTTGACCGCTATTTCTTAAAACCTGAGGACATCCTGAAAGTTGGTGACAAGAAAATTGCAGTGTGCAACCAGTGGAGTGCAGACACACTCAAACCATTCTTAAAGATTGCAGCTTCTTTAGGTATGAAGATTAAAGCTGAGTAATAATCACAACAAAAAAAGAAGGGCTCCTTAAACGGGGCCCTTCTCATTTATAAACTTTACTACCTATGAAAAAGAAGGAAGAACTAAAAACAGTCTCATATAAAAAGAAGTACCCCAAGAGCTATCTTAAGCATACCAGTATGCTCCTGATGGCAGCCTTATATAATCTTTCAGAAGATGACAGGAATACACTCTTCGCCATCCTGGATGAACCTCCGCTAAAGGGCTGGGAGTTTGAGGAGATAGCAGACCAGGATAGAAGGGTCACGGCTCTTTTTAAAGTGCCAGCAGAAGGTGACAACCGACAGGCTTTTAATTGTGCTTACCGTGCAGCCCTGAAACTAACAAATGAAAAAATCGTGTTGATGAGTAACTAAACAATTGAAACGAAGACAATCATGAACAGAAGTAGCAGTGCACAACAGTATGTTAAAAAGGGGCTGATAAGCCAGGCTGACCTTGAGTTCCTGGCAGAGTTCGACCCGTCCCCAAACCAAAAATACCTGTCCTTTATTATAAAGTCATATATCGCTGATACCTCCCTTGACCTACTTAAGAGCCGAATATTTGAGCATCACACTATATTAAGCCGAAACAAGGTTATTATAAAAGACATACACGCATTTAGAACATTCCAGCAGTTTGATGAATATGTTCAGAAGCTTAATAACATCAGCAGCACGAAGGAATTGAAACGTGAGTTAAAGAAAGATGCAGAAATTGTTTTAGATACCGCCGATATTTTCATTGTTTGCCCATATAGCTTTCCTGCATCACGACTCTATGGGGCTAATACAAAATGGTGCATCACAATGGCTAACAGTGTACATTTTCAAAAATATTATTTTGAGCAGTTTATTACTTTCTACTTTGTTCAGGTTCGTTCAGAAGATATTAAAAGGAGCTTGAATCCTGATTTATGGAAAATGGCTGTTGTGGTATACCGCGACGGGAGATTAGAAATATATGATTCAGCCGACCACCAGGTAGCCGGTATGAATATCCGCTTGCAGAAGTTTGTTCCGCCTGATGAATTATTTAAAGCACTGCACATTGATGGCTCTATGTTCATTCCGCGAGGCATAGATGAGAGAATGGCAGATGTGTTAGTATACATGCAAGATGATGAGGCGCATGAACTGGATATTTCAGGCGCCAATATTACCAGGGTACCGGATGAGATTGGGAATATGGTACAACTCGAAAGATTGACATTATCGGAGAACAAAATTGAATCCCTTCCTGAAACTATTGGGTTGCTGACCAATTTGAGAACACTTTTCTTGTTTCATAACAGGCTCCAGTCCCTTCCTCAGTCACTTAATGAATTGCAGCAATTGCAATGGCTCGGGTTGACCGGGAATAATATGTTAAGCAATAAAAGCATAAGAGAGCTTAGAAGAAAGCTGCCGAATACAAGAATTTATTTTGACTAATAGTATTCGCCATACTTGTCCCTGTCTCATATTTCGCCATTGCTCAAATGCTGGAAACAGTTAGGTTATTCTGTTATTCGGGTCACTCAGGTAGTTGAAAAACTCCACTTCATTGATTTGAAAAGTATCCATAATGCAGAGTAATAAGTACATCTTACGAAAATGATCACTTTCAACAGTGTTGTTTTTACTTTCCTTCTCTTCCAAAGCAGGATTATATTCTTTATAATGCAGATGCTTATTCATAATAGTGATGTTTATTTTGTGCTATATACCGGCTCCTCAATATTACCGGCCTCTATGTCATCAGCAAATTTCTTGAACTGAGAAGGGCTAATGCCGAATGAGCCTATTGCGAGATAAAACATATACATTGCCTGTTCATGGCTGAAATTAATTGTTGCTTGGACTTCTTTGTGCTTCCCCGCCCCCGAAACATCTTCTTCATCTGGTTGAGCGGTTCCAGAGGATGTTTCTTTGCTTTTCATATAGTTGTATACATCAGGTTTTAGCGGGAAGGTCACCTTTTGTGTCCATTTGGGCTTATCTGCATCTTCTTCATTTTCCGCAGCAGAATTATAATCTTTATAACGTGGAAATTTATTCATAGTAGTGTTTACTTTATATATTCCTGAACCGGCAGGCTCTTTCACTTATGTATAAGAATGCTAAAAGTGAAAGCAATAACGGTAGTGAAAACACTGCTTTTCACTTAATGCACTGGAAATCAATGAGAGAAAAACGGGAAGTTACTTTCACTTTTTATAGTTAGTGTAAGCAGGCCCGGGAAAGGCTATATTCAAGGCAGAACCAATAATAACTGATATGAGCACTAAAGGGACAAAAACCACATGTAGTGGCATGGAGTGGAACACCATGATGGGATTATTAGCACGGCTTAAGAATGATGGTAAATTACGGGAGTATTTATTAATCGCAACCGGCTGTTATTTTGGTTTGAGGATAGGCGATTTGCTAAGCCTAAAATGGGAAGATATACTGGAAAAGGATGAGTTTTATATTACGGAGAGCAAGACTGGTAAACAACGTAAAATTACCATCAACCGATTTGTGAAGGAAGCAATAAAGTACGGAGCTGATACTTTAACACAGAAAGGTATATTCAATCCGCAGAGATATATCTTCTGCAACAAGCATGGCAATAAATTATCAAGGCAGTTTATTAACCTATTGCTGCAAGATATAACGCGGGACTATAGTATTAAATTACAGAATCCATCTACCCATACTTTACGAAAGACCTTTGGTAAGCGGGTGTGGGAAAGCGATAACAAAAGCGAGCGGGCGTTGGTGTACCTGAGTGAGATATTTTCACACAGTAGCCTTGCCGTAACTAAAAGGTACATAGGCATAACCGATAAGGTTATTGCAGATGTATATTTGAAACTATGACGTGGAAATTGCTTATTTTTATATTAATTATAAAAACATGGAGGATGTTTACTAAGTTAATTAAAGACAAAGCTGAGCAGATTTCATATTCTCAAAATGAATTGAATAATATTGCTGCTACATTAAGCAATTTAAAATCAATTATTAATAAGGAGCCTGACTTTGGCGCACCATTTTTAGGTGGCTCTTATAAAAGAGCTACTATGGTAAAAGGAGTTAGCGATGTTGATGTATATTTTCGATATTCAGGTAGTGGGTATTCACAGGTTGCATTGGCAAAACTAAAAGCACGTCTGATGGAATGCTATCCAAATACAACTGTTAAGCAAGATAAGCCTTCTCTTTTAGTTGACTTCGAGAAAATTCCTATTAATATAACCCCATATAAAGAAGACTCCGTAGGTAATTTGAGTATTCCTGATAATTATTTACAGTATTGGAAATCCATAAATTTTGGAGAGCTGGAAAACTTAATAATTAGGCTTAGGCAAAAGAACCCGAAGTTTATAGACCTTATTAAAATATTGAAGTTGTGGAATTTCAATTATAAGAAAGGAATTAAGAATTATGAGATAGAGAGAAAAGTGTGTAATTTATTTTTATCTCCGTTTTCGGTTAGCAGTACGCTAACAGATTTGCCTGACTGGCTTTGGACTTATATGAGTAATAACGGATTTCAAGCAGAGGCTTCTAAAATACATTCTATGATGCTAATGTCTACTGGTGATTACCTGAAATCAGAGTGGGCAATGTTCATTAATAAAAAATAATATGGCGACAACCGAAGACAATATAAAGAAGATAAAAGTTGACTGCTTATATGGTAAGAAGAAGCACTTTAATGCGGCAGATAGGAAAGAAACATATCATTATTGGATTGGTGTACCTTTAATAATAATTAACATACTAACGGGTACAGTTTTGTTTTTTGTACTTACAGATGGGGCAAAGGATTGGGTGAAAATTGTTCCGATATTTCTTGCTTTCATTGCGGCATTTTTAAGTGGTTTTCAGACCTATTTCAATTTCAACAAAAAAGTTGAAGGGCATAGAAGGATTGGTAACCGTTATTTAGCTGTTATGAAAAAGACCGATAGGCTTCAAGGGTACATTAGCGATGGGCATACTTCGGGTACGGATATAGTTAAGCAAATGGAATTAATTGCTAATGAAATAGATGAAATTAATAAGGAAGCCGAGCAGTATCCCACTTCGGATGATGATTATCAAAGAGCAAAACGCGGTATTGAAAATGGTGAAGAAGAATATACTACAAAGGAATTAGGCCTATAATTATTACTGATAATGGATGTAGATTCTTACCTTACAAGACTTTCCAAAGCACTTGAGATTGATAGCAATTTAAAGGGCAAAATTGAAAACTCTATAGAGTATTTAAAGAAGGAAATATGGGGATTGTTTCAAGACAAGCTTCACATTGTTACTGTATTTGGTTCATTTGACAGGGGTACATTTATATCAGAGGATGAGAATTCTGATGTAGACATTCTGGTCATTTTCAAAAATGATGAATACCAACCTGATACTTATCTTAATCAAATTCGTAAATTATGTGATAAGAAAATTTACCCGAGAACGGAAGTTTATTCTGACCATCCTTCGGTTGTTGTACCATTGGAGCATGTGAAATTTGAAATTATACCGGCTTACCAGTATTCAGGTGATACGGTAAAAATACCTGCGCCACGTGGCAAAGAATTAAAATGGATTAAAACTTCACCAACAGTATTCAAAAAAAACGTACTAACTAAGAACTCAAATAATGGTAATATGATTCTTCCAACTATTCGAATACTGAAATATTGGAACTATCTTAATGGAAGGCCATTCGATTCCTATTATCTCGAAGATTTTATTATCACCCATTCATATTCTTATTGTTCAGTTTTAAAAGAATATGTGTATGAAGTCATCAGTGATTTAAATAATAAGGGGTTTGAAAACGAATTAGGCGGGCTTGTTACTAATTTATATGAAAACAGGAGAAGGTTACTTGCTTTGGAGAAAGAACAGTTATCAGAATACCTTGAACATGAGTTAAACTTATTCCTTCCATTTCCGTAAATTAATATTATATTAAATCAGAGAAATATGTCAATGTCTATTAATAACCAGCTTGTTACTCTTAGTCGAGAGTATTATATAAGTGCAGGTACAAATGAGGCAAATAAAATAGTTGCATCAGTCAATACATTAAAAAAAAGACTAAAATCATATTTTGAAGAGGAAGTAATAGACGTAATAGAATTTGGCTCGTATAAACGAGATACGATATTGCCGCGTTATTACGACGATAATTCTGATGTTGATTTAATGGTTGTTTTTGACCATGAAAATATAGATGTTAATCCATCCACATATCGGAATTATTTGGTGGAATTTTCTGAAGATTACTATGGCAATTCCATATTTTATAAATCCCTGCCTACATTAGTTCTTGAATTAGATCATATTAAATATGATTTAGTTCCTGCATACCAAAGAGCAGGCTATGTTTTTTCTTCATCGGTAGTAACTTATATTCCTGAATCGGATAGGGACTGGATGGAAACTGATCCTCATGGGTTCAATACATCTTTAACGCAGAAGAACCAGAATAATTATAATCAGATCAAACCTCTTATTAGGTTAATGAAGGCCTGGAATGCAAAGGTGGGCTATCCTATTGAATCATTTACATTGGAGAAGGAAATAGTGAATGATGGTTATTTTTCTTCAACTCTTGAAGAATATTTCTTTAGTTTTATAAGGGGTATTTCAACCTATCGCGATTCAACGAATGCCAGTCAGAAAGTTATAGCTTTGAAAGAGAATGCAAATAGGGTAGTTCAAGCACTTTATAATAATAACATTGACCAAGCTAATACTTGGTTGAGTCATATATTGCCGCTTTAGAATAAGATATTTTGTTGTGCTTATTGTTTCGCAGGTAGGGGGGGCAGAATTATACTGGCATTTTCAGGAATGCGACCCTATCACTACTTGTTTCCCAGGCAATAATATCAAGCAATTGGTTGCGAACTTTATCGTAAATGACATCTATCTTTAGGTCATTAAGTTTGTAGAAAAAACCTTTCTGTACCGTATGCTCTTGGGAAATACCAATTAGTTTTCCCTGTCCAAATACAATCTTGCTTCTTTCAGCAAGTGTTAAAGCATTAAATTCTTTAGTAAGCATGATTCTTAAAAGTTGCATTTCAAATGTAGCTTTTTTTACACTAATTATGCTGAAAAATGCAAAATAATAAAGTAGATAAAATAGCTGATGAGCAGGGAATATTTATATGTCCTGCCGTTAAGCAGGTAAAGCAACTTCGCAGCGAAATTGCCTCATTGAAAAATATGCTCGCAAAATTGCCGCCGAACAGGACTGCAATGATTGACAATGCAGACCTCATGATGCAATATCATATTTCAAGGACAACGGCTTCTGAGTGGAGAGCCAATGGGTTAGGTTATATTAAGATAGGGAAGAAAATATACTATGAGCATGACTGGATAGAGGCTTACTTACAAAAACATAAACACAGAGGATTTTAACCGGATAACATTTGGACAACTTTCGATAATATTATCTAAGGTTAAATGCCCTTTTGTAAAACATTGTATAATGTATTTGGTGTATGCTTGAATTGGAATTGAATACTATTCGTGGAACTTGTTCCAAATATTATCTTGGATGCTATGTAAACTGCCTTCCTTTTTAATGATTTCTAAGTTTGCAATCTGAACAACATCACCCATGACAACTCCTCCTGTGTTAGGATTTAGTAATGTGTCGGAAACAAGTATCCTTTTTTTCGCAACTACCTTTACAACTCTTCCACATGGATGCTCGCTACTTTCTGTCTTAATTAGTGCATCATGAATAGGGGTAACTATATGTGTAAAGTATTTTTCTCCATCTATATTTTGGAAAAGAAGAATAAGTTCAGTATTGCTCGGTGGTTTTAGTAAGCTATTCTTGTTTCTTTCAGGGAAATGCAATACGAAATTATCTGATGGCTCCATTTCTGCATATACAATACTGGAATCACTATTAGGGTCATTTACATTTTTAATCCAAATAATATTGGCGGCTGTAAAAGTTGTATTCATTACTGTTGGTTTTAGTTTGATAATTTATTTACGTGTTAAATAATATGGTTTGAGGTTTAAAGTAATTTAACGTAACCCTTTTAAAATTGCTTCAAATTTCTTTCTTTTCTCTTCAATAGTATTTAAGGCCTTTTCATAAGCATGTCGAGAAATATTATGTTCTTTACACAAAGCATCCCGTAGTTTCTCGTAAATCATAACCTTATGCTTGTTAGAATCTTCGTCACTATCAAATAATAAATCCTCGCTATTTTTAACTTCTCTGGCTGCCGCATCCCTTATTTTTTCTTTAAGCGCTTCGATATTCATAAAATGGTTAAATGTTTTAAACGATTCGCCCAAGTTCTCTATTTCATTTCCATTTATATCTACGAATATTTTCCTGATTTTATTAAACAAATCTGTACCATAGTCGCCCTTACGGGGTAGGTCAGTCTTTTCTATAAGTTTATTTTTTGTCAAAGTATCAAGCAGAAAAAATAAGTTTAATTTATTAGGTTCTTTCTTTTGGGTAACAGATACCCAAGGGATTTTAAGGGCACCATCTAATTCTTCACCAGAAAAGGCTGTTTCAAATTTCTTAGGATCAACACCCTTTCCTATGATTCCATTATTCTCTAAAGTTTCTTGCAACTTCTCTATGCCAATCTTTCCTATCCAATGGAATGCAATGGTTTTACTTAGCCTGGCATTTTTTGATTTTGATTTTAAACCATCCTCATTATCATTGCCTGAAAGGAATGTCTTCACTTCAGTAGAATTCATTATTTCAGATAGTACATCGTATATTTCTTGATGATGTGAATTGCATGATTCTATTGGCCAATGGTCAACACGTTTACCGTCATATTTCTTTTTAATTTCTGATAACTTATCGAGATTTAACTTAATCAATCCATTAGTCTCTTTCAAAGCTGCTAAAGCTCTATTCTCAGTTATAAATTCATTTTTTATATCAAATCCTATTGCTCCATGAATATCAATAACATATTCGTAAAGCGTGCTGATAGCATTATAAATAAACAACTTATCCTCTTTCTGGATACCTGAGTAATTTTCATCGCCAGGCTCTGCATTTATAGATGGTTTAAGGTCTCTTTTGGCACTGGCAAGTATATCGCTGTACTTACTTCTAAGATTTCTAAGAGCTCGCTTTGTTTCCTTCAAAACCATTCTTTGGAGTTTTAGTACCACTATTCGGCATCAAATATCGGGAAATTTCTTTTCCTTTTTATGTCCTGATAATCAAATAGATGCAAAATGGCTTTATGCTTATCATAAAGCCAAGTAAAGTCAAAACCCCTTTTTTTTCGGTAGGGTAGAACCTTTAAATTAAAAAAGATGAAACACACACAACAATTAACAAAATCCACCTGCCCTGAATTGTTCAATGAAATGAAACAATTAGCCAAAGACTTGGGTATTAAGATTCCGAGAAAAATTACCGTTCCACAGATGGAACTTAAAATCAGAATGGCCCTGTTTGGTGCCAAAGCAGATACCTATCCTCAAGCCATATAGGTTGCCCTTCCCCTTCAATTAGAATGGCTCGATTAATAACAATTAAATAAACACAACATGAAAACAGACAAAACAACAGTTATGATGATGATTGGGCGATTATCCCCAAACCCTCTGAACTTCTACAAAAGTACAGATGAGGACAAATTAGGAATGGCCGAATCTGTTAGAGAACACGGGGTGGTTAATCCTATTATCATCAAACCCGATAAAGACAAACTTGACAACTATATCATTATTAGCGGCCATTTAAGACATATTGGAAGTGTAATGGCTGGACTGACCGAGGTGCCTTGTATCATTGAAGAATACGAAACCGAGGAGGAAGAGCTGAACGCATTGCTTATCGGCAATGAGTACCGCACTAAGACCAAATTCGAGATTGCCAGCGAGATGAATGCGCGCAAGCGTATCTGGGCTAAAGGACAGGGAGAACGTTCTGACCTCTACTCGCCTGAAGGTGAACGTCCCTTGTCTACTCGTGCCCGTCTTGCGCTTCGCTTCAAGATGGCTGAGGCTCAAGTCGGCAAGTATGAACACATTTTCGATACGAGGCCCAGCCTATACAAGTATATTGATAGCGGCAATATGTCTATAGATGGAGCAAATAACCTGTTAAGATTTCTCGATACTCAAGCCATCTCAGAACCTAATGATGTCAGGATGCAGGAAGCAGTTGTTGAGCTACGTGCTCCAAAACAATTGGAAAAAGTCCGTCAAAATAAACTGGTGCTTGAAGAAGTGTTTTTCCACGTAGTGAAAGGTTTGGCAAATATGAATAAACCAAAAACCCGCCAAGAAAGTCAGCCAAGCAATGATGAAAAAGAACTGGCAAAAAAGGTTGTAAAACCTGAAAAAACCAATACACCTGCTCCTGACGAAGAATCAGACGAGAAGGATGAGGATAATAAAGAATCAGAGGAAGCACCTGAAACAGAAAACCATAAGGAGCCCGAAGAAGAAGATGCTCGGACATTTGTTTGTACGACTGCTCGCTGCGAATGCTATGGTATGACACTTCGGATTATGGAAGAAGAAGATGAGAATATTAACGAAGAAGATTCACAGGAATAATGAACAAGCACCTTGAAATAACACCCCCGCATTTTACATCTATTGATTTGTTTTGCGGGGGTGGCGGTGCCTCATCGGGCATCCACAGAGCGGGACTAACCAGTAAATTGGGCATAGATACTGACACGCAGGCACTGGATTGTTATAGGGCCAATAACGCTGATGTACCGGTACTTCAAAAAGCTGTGCAATATGTTACAGCACAGGAAATATTTAAAATTACCGGACTGAAACATGGTGAACTTACCCACCTGCATGGCTCACCGCCCTGCAAGCTTTACTCTACAGCTAATACCAAAGCCGCGGCTAATCCGCCTGAAGATGCCAATGCTAATTTTTATGAGTTCATACGGCTGATTTATGAGCTAAGGCCAATGACCTTTACTGCCGAAAACGTGGATGGCATGTTGAAGGGAAATAAAATACCTCTCTTCAACGAAATCATAAGAAGGCTACATGGGCTAAACGATTATGAGTTTAAATACAAGGTCATGAACTGCTCATATTATGGTATTCCACAAGATAGGATGCGACTAATCTTCATCGGCAAGAGAATTGATGTGGCACCCAATGTTAGGATTAGTTTCCCAAAACCAAATAAGGAGGCCACGAGATTTCTAACGATAGGGGTAGTAGCACCGCACATTGAGAGATTCGACCCAAAGCAGTTTGATGCAAAACCGAAGGACAAATCAAATCTCATGTGCACCATAACAGCCACCGATGGCTTAGTAGTGTTTGTAGGTGGCAAGTGGAGAGGATTAACAATACCGGAGATGAAGATGTTCATGGGCTTTCCGAAATCTTTTGTAATGCCATCCAGTGCAAGGACTACCAATGTCAGGATACTTGGCAATGCTCTGCCACCCCCGTTAATGTACGCCGTTATTCAGCATATTAAAAATCAATACCTAATCTAAAACAGAATGAAAAAAAAGAAAAATAAAACGCCAAGGGAACAACTTGATGAAATGCTTGACGATAAAACAAACAAGCAAGAAGAAAAGCCCGAAAACGGATCAGGAAAGGTTGAAGAATTCTCTTCCGAAGAATTTAATAAGCGATTGAAGAAGCCCGCAGCCGATACCGATGGCTTGCAGTCCAGTGAAACAGAGTTATAGTAAGAGAGCAGTAATAAGAGTTAGAGAAGCAGGCGGATATTAACCCACAGGCGATACAAGTAGCATTTACCTTATATAATGTACTACAAAAGGTCATTTAACCTTTGATAATATTATCAGAAGTTAAACCAATACACAAACAGCTAAAAATGACAAAGCCAGAAATCAGTTTCCTTCCAGTAAAAGCATATATCCCTGCGGGAATGCCGGATATAGATGCACTGGTGGAAGGTACAGGTTTAAAGCCCGACCGCGTGAGAGCTATCTACCATCAATTCTATATGAAACGGTTGGCTGATGCAAGCAATGATAATGTTGTAAAGACCGATAAGTATAAGGGAGGATGGGTATCGCTGAGTTCAATTCTTCTGACAAAAGTTGCAACAAATAAGTATAACAACTATATGCGCTTTTTGTTGAAGAAGAGGCTCATTGAAGTTCGGGTAACGATTACCGGTAGTAAAAGCTATGCTGTAAACAGTTCAAGCGTACAGTATAAAATTCCAATTTCTCTGTTACGAACTGCGTATGGTATCCGTCATTTCAGGAAAGAAAAGATTACCAGCCACAGCACGTTGAAAGCAATACATGAATTGAAGCAATCATTCAGACTTAAACCAGATAACAAGCACCTCCCCTTATTACCAATACACGGAACAATGCGTGAAATGCTTAAAATGGTTCGCTTCGATATTGATAAGGCAGAAGATTTCTTGAATAAGGTGGCAAAGAAATTAATTACAGTGAGGCCAACCAGGTCTGGTATTGAAAGGAGTTACTCAGAGCTACTAATGTTAATGGAATCAATTAATGAAGGGAACTATGAAAGATATTTGGTAGATAAGTTTGGCGAGAGGTTTCATACACAAATAAGCAACCTTTGGAAAGAGTTGAGGCCGTTTATGTACTTTACTGATGAACCTAACAGGCCCCTTGTGGCGTTAGATTTGGCGAATTCCCAGGTCTATTTTAGTTCAATTGCGATACACTCAGCATTGGTGGATGATGTTCTGCCTGAATTTAGCCCGTGCATTCCGTATCTCGATAGAATAAAAAATAATGCTGATTATAAATTGTTCGCTGAGCTATGTGCCACCGGTTGCCTCTATGAATACTGGATGCAGTTAAGAGGCTTTGACAGGGACACGGCAAAGAATGAAATTTTTAGAATTATGTTTTGCCGTAACTTACGGATTGAAAAGCGGCCACATATATTGGCCTTTAAAAGTGAATTCCCCTCTGTTTATAGTTGTTTCCGCACAATTAAAAATCTTACAAACAGGCATTTGCCATTTATCGAGTCTCTTTTCCTGAAAGACACAGGGGTTTACGAAGGCCAAAAAGCATCGCATAAAATCCTTTCTGCAATGATGCAGAGAATGGAATCCAGAATTATAATTCACCGGATTGCACCAAAGTTAATCGAACATGGCATTACCCCTTTCGTAACTATACATGATAGCTTCATAGTAAAGCAGGGATATGAATTGCAGACAAAGCAACTCATGGAGGATGAGTTCCGCGTATTAGGGGTGATACCGCCAAAAATCAAGGTCGAATTTCTTAAACCACGTTAACAGGCTGTTTCATGGAAAAGCAAATACTCATAGTAATAGATGAGGCGAAACTGGGCGCCCTCATTTCAAAGGTTGACGGCTTGCAGATTTTAGTTGAACGTATATTGTCCGAACATAATAACCAGTCTGGCTATGTAACCGAGGCTCGTGCGAAAGAAATTACTGGTCTTTCAAAATCTACTTTATATAAACTACGTAAGAATTTCAAAATAGGTTCATCAAGTTTTGGTGGCCGTGATGTCTATTATAAATTAAGTGATTTAGAGGCGCTTTTGAAAGAAAATGAAAGGCATTTATAATATTCCACTCATAAAAATTAATAAGATTTGACACTAAACATTAACCCGATGCTCACTGCCTGTTCAATACGATTCTACTTACGCCCAGACCGTAAGAAAAAAGAAGGGGAGCATCCTGTCTGGGTACGTGTTATCGTAAACAGGCGTAAAATAGAACTGTTTACTTACCATTTTGCCGACCCCAATAAATGGGATGCACAAAGTGGCCGGTTGAAAGGAGCTTCACGAGAGGATAATTATTTAAACCTTAAACTGGCAAATATTGAGGCGAGGGTTTTTGAATTGCGTGATTCACAAGAAAGAGCAGGAAAGAGGTTCTCTGTAATTGATGTCCGCATCATGTTAAAGCATGGTAGCACGATAAACGACATGAGTTTTATTGAGTTCTTTAAGAAGCATATCAATAAATTAAAGCTGCATACCAGGGAATATAGCCCAACTGTAGTGGTGCAGTACCAGACTACGATGGTTCATTTTGAGCAGTATCTAAATTCCATAGGCCAAAAACAACTGCTTCTACGTGAGCTTAATACTAATCACTTGGTGGCCTTTGAGGAATACCTGTTAACGGAATATATCAACCCTACCTTACAACGGGGTATGTTACGCAGTACCGCGAACAAATACCTTAGCAGGATAAGGACTGTGTTAAAACATGCAGTTCGTGCCGGTGCTATTGAAAGGAGCCCATTTGATTTAGGCTTCAAACTGAAGGCCACCAAGAGCCAACGGGAGGCTTTAACTATTGAAGAGATAGAACTGATTGCCAAGCATGATTTGGGCCAAAACCCATCGCTCGAAAGAGTTCGGGACATATTTTTATTTAGTTGTTATACTGGGCTTCGGTATATGGATGCCCAATGCCTGAAAGCTGAGGATATAAAGATGGATAAGAAAAACAACCGCCTTTGGGTGAAAATACGCCAACGGAAAACGAAAGAAATAATCGAACTGCCATTACTTTCAAAGGCGGTGGAAATATATTATAAGTACCAAGTGTTACGTGAGGCCACCGGTTATGTTTTGCCCAGGCTCTCGAACCAAAAGGTGAATACCTACCTGCATATTATTGCCGAATTAGTCGGCATCAAGAAAAAAGTGACCCACCATATAGCACGATATTGCTTCTGTAACACTATATTGTTAGACGAGGATATAGATATTGCGACTGTGAGCAAGATGATGGGGCATAACTCTTTAAGGAGCACCGCAGTATATGCCCGGGTAAGTAGAAAATTATTGGCTAATGCCGCAGAGAAAGTGGATAAAAAGCCGGTTGTAGTTAAACCGAATATCTGCTTAAATTAAGGTAGCAACTTACGATTAGGAACTAATTTACTTTAAAATCACGTGCTTTGATAGCTTAGTACCTTTAGATACTTCACTACCATATTTAGTATCTCGTAATACCGATTGTTGTACTACATTTTTAATGCCAACCTTTTTTACTTCATTGCTGTATTTTATTCCAAATAGAAGTATTTGCGTAACCTTTTCACTTTTGGGTGCATCGGAATACATTTGAGACAATATATCTCCTAACTCTTTGATTTCCATTTAGGTCGTGTTTATTAATTTAATAATGATTTTAATTTTTTTACCAGCAACTCATTCCTTTCTATAATAAAAGTTGTAAAGTTCGTTAATTCTAAATTTACATTTTGTGGAATAATATGGCTTTCCATGAATCGTTTTACATCAGAATTTTTTGTTTCTTTTTCTACCCATTCTTTCAAGCTCATTGCATTTTTAGACATATTCTCATTGGCATCTAACATTTGTAAGTTTAGAATTGAGTTGTATGCTTTCCATCCGTAAGTTGCTTTTTCCTTTTCTGAAAGGTCATTGTAACTTGCTGCTGGATGTAAGTGGTCTTGTTGAAAATTGTTGTTTTTGTAATCCATGTCTGGATAAAGCAATGCTAAAATGGGAAAACTGTACCGAGAATCCTTTTGTGTTAGAAGTAGTTCTTCGATAAAGTCGTCACCTATGTCTGTTAACTTCTTAATCTCTTTGTTTATTTCCAATGCTGGGAATTGAGCAATGCTTCCAAGTTTTGCACTATCAATATCACTCGTAAATGCTTTTCTTGATTGTGTTAATACTATATCTGATTGCCCACCAAATGTCTGCCTTACTAAAATTGTAAGCAACCATTTTTTTATTATTTCTCTATCATCCTTATATCCGGTTTTAGTTGAAAAATCTGTAAAGATGTTTCTGTGATAGATGTAATAGAGTATGGGAAGTGTGGCATTATTTGTAGTAAGTGTATAATCGTTTAACCCGAATGTCTTTATCAAATCAAATAAACTCAAAATTGAATTACGGATGTTATCCCAGTTTAATTCAATGTTGCCAATAAAATCATTTTTAAAACTTGTTATACGAAAAGGAATATCCTTATGATATAAATAAAGAAAGGATTTTAGAATGTAATCCTTATCAATATTAAATCCTTTAGCTCGAATATTATCAACTAAGTTGTTTATTTCTGTTCTTGCATCTTTTTGTTTCCAACTTGCAATGGCAATAGACATTAAAATATCCGAAAAACTAAGAGTTGTTCCACCAGAATTAATACGAACAAAAATATTTACCGCTTTATCAGGACTTTGTTCATCTTCTTCATAATAATTAATATTGAGCCCTGTATGGATTACTCTTTCTAATTGTTTAATGATTTTTTTAGATTCTTTTGAAAGTTGATGTTTTTCTGCAAAATCATCTAACCCATCATTTTTATATAAATCCAATACAATACCCGCTTTAAACCATTTTTCATCTTTGGTAATGTAAATTTCTTGTTCTTTAGTTTCTGCTTTGTCTAAAAAAGAGAATTTATATTTCCTTTCACTTTCTTCTTCCGTGTGTATTGAGGAAATATTAAGGTATAAATGTCTTGTCGGATAGCTCCACTCACTATATTCTTTAGACCTATATGGTTCTTTATAGGCATAGCTGCCACATAGACCAATATATAAAGCCGTAAGCCTTTGTTGTCCGTCTAATATTGCATGAAAGTCATTTACCCCATTTGTACCAATAGTATCGTTATGGGTAGCATGTTTTTCTGCATATTTTTTCAGGAACTGATAGAATCTGAAATCAGCTTTTGTATTTTCCTTTACCTTCCAGAAAAGCATAGAGCTAATTGGGTATTCCTGCATAAGAGAATCAAATAGCTGTTCTATTTGGTTGGGCTTCCATACAAATTCTCGCTGGAATGCAGGCAATAGAAATTCATTTTTATTAATTCTTTCTATTGCATTATGAATTGTTATAGGTGATTGAAATCCTGGCATTGTAGTTCAGATTTTATACAAGTAAGAATACAAATTTGCTTCCATAAAGAAACACAAAAATCATTAACCCAATAAAAAAAAGAAGAATTTGGTGAAACAATGGCTTCTTGGTGAAACACTGGTGAAACGAAGTTGTCTCGAAATGCTTTGAAAAATCTCGAAATTTTGATGAAAATGGTCAAAATAGCTGAAAAAGCTATTATTTGTCTCGACTAATCTCGATGTACCTCCAAACTGGAGGTCCCGAGCGGATTCGAACCGCTGTACAAGGTTTTGCAGACCTCTGCCTAGCCACTCGGCCACAGGACCATTTTTACTTGGGGTGCAAATGTAATAAAATTAACAACGTATATTTGAGGGATATTTATGTTTAAAGACTTAGGGAAAATACTTCGATATCTTACAAGATATAAGCTCTACGCAGGGTTGAATGTGCTTTTCAACGTTCTATCCATGATATTCGGTATCTTCTCCCTGGCCATGATAATTCCTTTCCTACAGATACTTTTTAACACCGATGCCGCTGCGCAGGCAAAAATACTGGCCGACGGGCTTCCACCCTTTAAATGGTCGGGTGATGCCCTATCGAAGTATTTCAGTTACTATGTTACCGATATGGTTAACCATAGAGGAGCTGAGTATGTTTTATTATTAATTTCAGTGTCATTAGTTGCCGTAATACTGGTAAAAAACCTGTTTAGGTACCTGGCTATATTTTATATGGCGCCAATACGTAACGGAACAGTGAAAGATATTCGCAACGAAATGTATGATAAGATACTCGTATTGCCACTTTCATACTATTCTGCCGAACGCAAAGGCGATATTATGGCCCGCATGACGAACGATATACAGGAAATAGAATGGTCGGTAATGCAATCGCTCGAAATGCTGACAATAACTCCTTTAACCATATTGGTTTATTTAGGGTTCCTTATTTTTTTAAGCGGACAGCTTACCCTATTGGTGTTTATCTTATTACCTATTACCGGGTTTTTAATTGCCCGCATAGCTAAGAGCCTCA